>JBFLWQ010000050.1 GCA_040757775.1 Thermodesulfobacteriota bacterium | reverse complement strand
GATGATCTGTAATAGTATATTTAGGGGTAAATCTCATAGTCTAATGTTAGACGATTATTAGACGATTGTCAAGGAAGGATATACATACCTTCTACATATTGTAATTTATTACATTTTCCTGTAAAATCAAATTGTTTTTAATATGAATTGTGTAAAATATATAAACATTTTAGAATACTAGACCAACCTTTAGGGTTGGTTTTTTGTAAAAAATGGCAGACCAGTCAACTGAAGGAATATCTAGGAAAGATTTTTTGAAAGGGGTCGGTGCCCTTGGCGCCATGGCAGTAGTTAGTGGAGCATTGAAGCCTCTGGAAGCTCTTGCCCAGGAAACCCCCACCCCTATCCCTATCGGCGGATCTGAGCTTAATACCGACTTATCCAAGATATTTAGGGAAAGAATGGGGACCGGTTCCTATTATGCACTCCAATTGGCTCCGGACACTACCTTGGCAGTTCAGGAAGGACTGGACTTTGCTTCTTTGGGTTACATAGTAGTTGATGAATCCAACCAACCCAGACCGGTAATCGTGGATATTCCTGTAGAAACAGGCAGAGATGGTAATGTTTTGAAAGTGCATGCCGGCGGTTTTACCCAGCCGGTTGTTGAAATTACAGAAGGAACAATAGCCAGTTTTGAAGTTAAGGGAGATTTTTTTGTAGTCGGTCCCAGCGGAATGGAACTGGCCTCCAGCAAAGAGGAATTTGATGAAGTCAGCCAAAGTGGTGCTTGGTCGCAACTTACCCATGCTAACCCCGGTGCAGTTTTTGAGATAGTCAGCAGAAATCCCGACAAGACAGCGGTAATTAAAGATGGCAACGGCAGCCAGCATTATGTTTGGATCGGTTCGGTGGACGGCCAGCCTGCCGGCATAGAGCTGAAAACCGGATCAACACTCCCACCAGAAGAAGGACAAAATATTAACCAGGTTTTAGAAAACCAGATAGAGATTCACTCGTCTTATAAAGGAGGGCCCTGGGAAAAACAAAAAATATTGGATTTATTGAATTTAGCAATAAGTATCCACCCCGAGGGTTCAGAGATATGGCAGACAATAAAAAACAGGTGTGGCAAACTTGATGTTGTTGAAGTTAAGTCCCCCGGAGCAATTACAACTTTTGGTTATTCGGATAAACGAACGGAGGTAGTCCAAGAAAGCCCTTATAAATGGTATGACGTTGCTCTTGAGCCTTCTGCTTCTTTAGGGCTTAATTTTAAATATTTGGGGACCTATTCTCAAAGATTACAGGCAGCTTATGTTTTATCGGAGCTTTGGGGAATTGCTAATTTAATCAAGACAGGGCGTGACTATTCAAACACATCATCGGCAACTATGGAGAGGGAAAAATCGGTAGTGTCAAGCATTAGTGTGTAATCCTCCTTTCGAAAACGGGTAGTTTTGGTTTAAATAATTGATAATGGTATTGGCATAACGCTGAGCTGATTCATTATTTTGAAAGGTATTGTCAAAAACTTTCATCCGACGTCTGAGCTCCCGGAATTCC
>JBFLWQ010000049.1 GCA_040757775.1 Thermodesulfobacteriota bacterium | reverse complement strand
ATCTTACACAATCTCACAAAGTGTTCACGGAACTCCTTATCTCAGTTGGTTTCTTCCGCATAACATATGTGTGTAAATCATGGTTGTATTTACATGCCAGTGTCCTAAAATCTCCTGAATCGTCCTGATATTGTGCCCCTTTTCTTGTTCTGATTGAGAAAAAGTAACCGTTGATTTATGGATTTTTCTACAGACTCGTTGGTGTTGTACTGAAATACTCGTAATGTTCACTGCCTTCAGTTCCTTAACAGCGGCATATGAAAAAGACATCCGTCACAGAGAAGAATTTATTAGGCATCAAGAAGAAGGGGGGTGACAGCTATGTTTGGCTGAAAGGATAACAACCAATGAGTTCTTAAAAGAGATGACTGCAAAAGGTAATTGATGCCCTATAAATTACCTATCCATGAAAGGAGAGAACCATGAAAAGATTGTCGACCATTTTAGTCACGTTGATAGTAATCTACATCCTATGTGCTGGTACGAGGCCGGGTTATACAGGAGAAGCAAGAGGTGTAACGGATAACACCATAACGATTGGAGTAATTGCGGACCAGACTGGATTGGCTGCCCCCGTGACCGTCCCCTATACCAACGCAACAAGAACACTATTTAGAAGTATAAATGACCATGGGGGAATTAATGGCAGGAAAGTAAAGATCATTGTTGAGGATGATCACTATACAATTCCCGGTGCTATCGCTGGTTTTAAAAAACTGGTTTTTAGAGATAAAGTTTTAACCATTCTCTGCACTGGCGGGACAGGCCAGACTTACGCCCTCAGTAGTCAGATTGAAAAAAACAAGGTCCCTGTAATACCCGTGAGCCTTGCAGAGGGGTTGGCGACTCCGGTCAGAAGGTACATATTTTTGGCATCGGCAAGCTATGATGACACGCTAAAGCTCTGCGTAGACTATATCATGAAGGACCTGAAGGCAAAAAACCCTAAAATTGCAATGGTCTATCCGGACGTTGAGTTCGGCAAGAATGGTTATAGGGCTACAGAGAAATATCTTAAGAACTATAACTTAGAATTTAGTGCCACGTCAATAATTAACCTTACTGAGATCGATGCAACCTCCCAGGTCTTAACGTTAAAGAAAGCAGACCCGGATTATATAATCATTCATGATGCGGTTGCCGGCCTTATTTCTTTCTTTCGGGCTGCAAAGCAATATAACTTAAGGGCAAAGGTCCTTGGGTCTTTCTATGCCAGTGACGAGGACAATATAAAAGGTACTGGAGATGCCATGAAGGATGCTTTGGTGGTAAGCCCTTTTGGCTACTGGACTGATAATATCCCCGGAATGGCTCAACTGAGAGAAATTACCAAAAAGTATTACCCCGAGACGAAGCGGATGATAAGAAGTTACACACAGGGTTGGATAACTTCAATGATCTGTGCAGAAGGGCTGAAGAGGGCAGGTAAAAATCTAAATCCTGATACTCTGGTAGAGGCTTATGAAACTTTTAACAACTTTAGTACCGGGGGAATTTCGGCACCCGTAAGTTACAGCAAAACAAATCATAAAGGTGGAACGATAAGCAAATTGTATAAAGTGGACGTAGAGAATCAAACCTTTATACCGATTACCGAGTTCAGGGAACCGGCTTTTAAGGATTAGGTGATTATAAAAGATTTGGCACCAAATTTGTGATATATTTTGTTATCAGATTAAAGATAGATTCTTTTCTATTATTATAACGGAATTCGAGTTCTTTTAAATATAATGGAAACTTTTCTTTTG
>JBFLWQ010000048.1 GCA_040757775.1 Thermodesulfobacteriota bacterium | reverse complement strand
TCCCGTCAAGAATTATACCTACACAGGTTCATTGATCTTAAATGCCTTATAGATAACCTTTTGATCTTTGGTTAGTGGAAATAGAATCCGGGTTCCATTCACTACTTGCACACGCAGTTTAGACAAGGTCATCAACAGCTTCTTCATGGTCAACTTTTTATAAAGATCTTTTTCCAACATGACCTTATGGATATGAGATGCAAGTATGAGTGAGATGAACCCGACGAAGAGTTTGTTTTGCATAGTGTCTTCCCTATGTACTCTTAGCCGCCCAAGGTCCAGGCTGTTTTTTAAGCGGAGGAAACCTTTTTCTACGACATCTTTGTCTCGATATATTCGAAGTGCTTCTTTGGCATCGGCCACATCATTCGTTATGAGTACCATCCAACCGGCTGTTTCCAGTTCCTTTTTGCTTGCATCTTCTTTAATACTGATGGTGAAACCTGATGGAGATTTCTCTGAGTTTCGGATATGCAGGTATTTGCTGTACTCCTCATCCTGCAGATGCTCGGTAGGATGAGCCTCCGCTCGTTCTTTAAGAAGGGTGACATGGGCATAAAGGTTCTCGCGAAGCTTCATTGCTTTCAGTGCATTGAAGTAAACATGCGTGTAAATCTTGTGATCCTTGTTCCAGGCTCTAAGTTTGGTGACCCCGCGCACGGAATCATCCCCTGAAACAATCGTGTTTTGGAGGCTGTCAATATCCTTGCGTTCACTTTCAACCTGCTTTTTCGCAAAGCTGGAGGTAAAAGGAACCGAGATTACAAAGCGTAATTTAGCCGCATCGTTTAACATGGCATTTACATTTTTAGTGCTGAAGAAGCCCTTGTCCATAACAATCAGTGTGGATTTACCTTTCGATAATACATTCATTTTGGACAACGTGGTTTTCAGGGTTGTAACGTCCTTGAGACTGCCGCCGTAGGCGGTCTGATAAATGGGTAGACCCGATTTTTCTCCCATCAGCATGCAAAGATTGATTTGAGGAAGGGCTTCTTTATCCCGGTTGTAGCCCCACTCAACGTCTTCAATCAGGTTAGAGTAGGAGGATATAGAGGTAATGTCAAGGGCAAGGTATTCCTGTTCGCTCCGGTACTGACACCATGCCTGGTAAAACCGTTCCCTTGAGTCCGGGCTTATGGATATCAACAACTCGCTGATGCGTTGAGACGACAATCTGCCGACCGGAAGGCATTCGGTACTATTAATCCACTCCTCACAATAGAGGAAAGGATCGCCAGAGGAAATGAGGTAACAGGCCAGGTTAAATACCTCGTTCGAGTTAGGCAATGAATCCTGCAACACACCAAGCAGTCCGCTACTCTCTGCGATACTCTTAAAGAGATAGAAGGCTCCATAGTCCCTAATGGATGAACGTTTTATGTCCTCGATACAGAATGTCAAGCTAGTTGCTGGTATCTCAATAGGAGTTCCTTTTTCAGCCATACGCTCCAAATACTCAGGCTTATACAGCGGATTTCCGGTTTTGGGATCGATTTTACCTATTGGGACCCGTTTGTTTCTGGGTTTGCCATCAGCATTCCGAAAGGAAACCGACTCATAAAGATAAATCTTATCCCCGACCCTTTGTCTAATGATAGAAGTCATAGACCCCTTTCCTCCCCGCTTGTAGGTATACTTAATTATACCTACAAGCGGGGAGGAAAGCAAGTGCATTCTATAAGATTTTGCAGCAAAAAGCCTAAATTGCTGTTATTTTAACCAGGAAAATTGTGTAGGTATAATTTTTGGTGGGAACTAAGGT
>JBFLWQ010000047.1 GCA_040757775.1 Thermodesulfobacteriota bacterium | reverse complement strand
GGGCAAAAGCCCGCAGCTCCTCTTGACTGATCCTATTAGCCCATCGATGCGAAAGTCTTTTACAATCTTTACAACAAAATCCAACATATTTTCCGATGTCGGATTAAATATATCAATGAGGGCCTTATAAGCAATACCCTCAACGGGCTTTTCGGGATCTATAACAGCAGGATCGTATGCTCCTCCGGCTAAATACTCTACCATACTCTTTACAACAACAGCACCGTATTTCTCCACGTAGTTGAGAAGTCCCATGTTGTAGAGAGGTGGTACTCCAACCCACAAAAGTCGCAACTTTTCGTCCTTAAGGATACTTTCCTTTCTTTTAATCTTTTCTTTCATTTCTGCGAGTAACTTTTCATATAGTTTAACGCCAAGCTCTGTCCCTGGCATTTGAATAAGCGGGTAACAGGCGGTGAAACCATCAACTGAGCTCATAGGAGTAGGTACAACCTTTCTGCACTCGTCTATCTCGTTCCAGAGCTGAACGAGTCTCTTGGAAAGGCGAACGGTTTCTTTGAGTCTCTCTGTATTTAGATTTAATCCGTGTTTTTCCATAAAATCCAGGGCTCCCCTCAATTGGCCTGAATAGTATTCAATGGCATAATCAGGGATATCCTTTCCCCAGGTGTTTATAGGAGCATCAATGAAGTGGTAAGGAATACCATAGTGATCAGCTACATAAAGGAAAGACTTGGACTCGGATATGCAGGGAATATTGGTGGCTATTATAAGGTCAGGTTGGGCAAAGAAGGTATCAAGATACGGGTCTCTTTCCCTGGCAACCGCGCATCCCAGAAAACACCTGTGGAGGGCACAGACATCTCTCGAAAACCCCTCCTCTTCAGCGATCTGTATATACTTGCCAGACAATTGTTTTGCGCCTAAAACCATTGGGAGGTGCTCAAGGTAGATTACAGGTGCATCTACCGCATTAAAAATCTCTCTCGGTGTCAATCCATAAGACCAGATTATCGGTTTGCCTTCCCTCTTAGCTTCTTTTATCCCCCCATAATATGCTCTAATTGCCTTGCTTATCTCCAATGTGGTCTGCAGACTCTTCTTCCCCGGAGCAGTTACTTTAGTTGTCATATTTTACCTCCTGATACTGGCTCTGCTATCGGTATCTGGTTAATGGTTTTTAGCCTTTTTTTCGAGGATTTCTCTACCAAAAACTGCCGCGCCAAGGGCTCCTACTATCTGAGGCTCAAAACATATATTTGCCTTTAACCCTACCTTCTCTTCTATCCTTTTCACTACCCCTATATTCTTGGCAATACCTCCACTGATGACAAAGTCCCCTTCAATACCTACCCTCTTCAACAAGGTGTAAACCCTGTCTGCCAGTGCCTCGCAAGCTCCTGCCAGTACGTCGTTTTTATGCGTACCTTCATGAAGATACCCCAAAACCTCTGTCCTGGCAAAAACAACACAGGTGCTGCTCAAAGGCGCCAACCTCTCTTTTATGTCAAGGGATAACCCCCCCATCTCTGCAAGTGGTGTGTCCAGAAGCCCCGACATAATCTCCATCGATCTTCCAGCACCAGCAGCACATTTATCGTTCATTGCAAAATTCGTAACCTTTCCTGTCCCATCGCATCTTATCCCCTTGCAGTCCTGTCCACCCATGTCCAGCAGCAGCCTGACTCTGGGAAAAAACCAGTTCGCACCTTTGGCATGACAGGTGATCTCTGTTATGTTCTTGTCGGAAAAAGGAACTACGACTCTTCCGTATCCTGTAGATACGATGTATTCTATATCATCTCTGGTGATGCCTGCTTCCTTTAATGTCATGCCGAAAACCTCTGTAGCGGTTTCGCTGCTGTCAGGCCCGGTGGGAATGATATTCCACGCTAATATCTCATTGTCCTTCAATATAACTGTTTTGCCAGTTAATGACCCTACATCTACTCCAGCAGTTATCATTTTACCCCTTCCTTTCTCTAGCCAGCAGAGCAGCACCCAAGGCACCAACAACCTCTGGTTTCTCTGGCACAATGAGTTCTGAATTCATTAGTTCATTCAAGGTTGTAACAAGACCTATGTTTTTGGCTATCCCGCCTATGATAACGATGTTACCTTCTAAAAGAATCCTGTTTGCCAGGCCAACAACCCTTGAAGCTATAGATTTGTGGATCCCCCTTAGTATGTTGTTCTTTGGCACTTTCCTGTGAATCATAGATACCACTTCAGATTCAGCAAAGACTGAACACATGGAGGTGACTTCTATATCTTCCGTTGATTGAAGGGAGAGTTCTCCCATTTCTGCCGGTTTTACCCGCAATGCTTTTGCCATTGCATCTAAAAAGATACCTGTACCGGAGGCACACTTGTCATTCAATGCGAAATCAACGATGTTCCCTTCTGTATCAAACTTTATAGCCCTGCAGTTTTCTCCACCAATATCGATTACCCCATTCGATTTTGGGTAAAAGTGAAGAGCCCCTTTGGTGTCACACATTACTTCTGTCCCCTGTACTGTTTTATAGGGAACCTTTTTCTTCCCGGCACCGGTACTCCCAATGGATTCAATATCCTGAAGGGATATGCCGGCTCTCTCTAAAACAGTATCCATCGCCTTTTGAGTAGCCCCTTCTATATCAACACCAGTAGCCAATACCTCATATGCCATGATTTTATCCTGATTCAAAATTAAGACCTTTGTCGTTAAAGAACCTGCATCTATTCCCGCTGTTATCATATCTCTCTCCTTTACAACATTTCTATAAAAGCCTGAACCCTTGTTTTCAACTGCCCC
>JBFLWQ010000046.1 GCA_040757775.1 Thermodesulfobacteriota bacterium | reverse complement strand
CTAATGATATCCTTGAAAAAATAAGGATACTCGGAAATTGCTCTAATAAAAGTTCTTATGAGTATACAGAGGAAGAGGTAAATAAGATTTTCTCAGAGATTGATAAGCAGCTGAAGTTGACGAAGGCTAGGTTCTTGGCGGGGAAGAGGGAGAGGTTTAGGCTGTGAAGAAAAAGGAAGATATCACAGATTGTGACTTCAAGGTAGAGGTGTGAATAAAACGCTTGTTCCGATGGAAGTGATTGAAAAGAAAATTCTTCTCATTCGTGGTGAGAAGGTCATGCTGGACAGCGACCTTGCAGGACTTTATGAAGTATCTGTTAAAGTGCTAAACCAAACTGTTAAAAGGAATATCGGAAGATTTCCTAAAGACTTTATGTTTCAACTTACGAAAGAGAAGAATGAATCTTTAAGGTCACAAATTGTGACCTTAAAGAAAGGCCGCGGAGAACATCGAAAATATTTACCTTGTGTTTTCACCGAACAGAGGGTAGCGATGCTCTCCAGCGTACTTAATAGTGAAAGAGCGGTCAAAGTCAACATAGAGATTATGCGGGCATTTGTAAAACTCCGGCAACTGCTTTCCTCTAATGCAGAGCTTGCACGAAAACTTGAGACCCTGGAGAAGAAATACGATTCCCAGTTCAAGGTTGTTTTCGATGCCATCCACCAGCTAATGATTCCTCCAGAAAAACACAAAAGGAAAATTGGGTTTTTGCGGGAAAAATAAGAGTGGATAAGATTTTCTCTGAAATTGATAAGCAGTTAAAGCGGAGGAAGGCTGAACAGGGTTCTATGCAGACTCAGGGAGAGGTATTGGAATTGGATTTAGAGGCTCATTTGAAGATATGCTTCCCCGTTGATGAAATTGAGCCTGTTCCCAAAGGAATGAGAGGGGCTGATATTTTGCAAAAGGTATATAGTCGAAGTGGTCAACATTGCGGGGCAATAATCTGGGAAACAAAACATACAAAAGCATGGAGTGATGGCTGGCTTTCGAAACTTAAAGATGATCAAAGAGATGTAAAAGCAGAGATTGCAGTTATAGTTACTGAAGCTCTGCCAAAAGGGATTAATTCTTTTGCTCAATTGGAAGGTGTATGGGTAACAAATTTTATGCTTGCAAGCAGTCTGGCAGAGGTATTAAGGGAAGGTTTAATAGAATTGTCTCAGGCAAAACTTTCAGCTATTGGTAAAAATGAAAAGGTGGAAGCTATTTACAATTATCTTTCTGGTCCTGAATTCAAACAGAAGGTAGAGGCTATCGTTGAAGCATTTAAGTCTATGAAAGAGGATTTGGATCAGGAAAAAAGGGCTATGACAAGAATATGGGCAAAAAGAGAAAAACAGATTGAACGTGTCATTATGAATACTGCCGGTATGTATGGAGACATGCAGGGCATCATAGGCGCTACCCTACCTCAAATCAAAATACTGGAAATTGGGGCAGGAGATGGGACAGAAGAAACTAATGGAGCTAAAGAGCTAAAATAACAGATACCAAGCTGGATAGTGGGTAGTGTCCTAATTTGATTAGGGAACCCTTGGATTGTTTATTTATCTTTTTTGAAGTCGTGAACAATAGAAGCGCGAACTGCTTTTTCCGGTGAATCAACGGGAGGAATATGAAGAACGGCATAATAGCGACGTTTTGTGCTACCCTCTATAGGAGAAGACCACGCGTAGCATTTGGTCGCTTTAGGATGTCCTTTAAGCTTAAAAATACTAACAGTGCCTTCCCATACAATATTAGAACCAAACTTCTCCAAGACTATTAAATCCTCAATATGTGAAGCACTACATTTATGGAGTTGTTCCACTACTTTCTTAAGATCAGATTTACTCATCTTTTTCATCATCAACAGTTTCCGGCAAATCGTCTCTGTTAAGCTCTAAAAGTTTAATTAATTTTTCTATAGAGTCAGTAGTCACAGGTGATCCGCCAGAAATAAGAATACGTGCCTTTAAACCACGCCCAACCGGATAGTTAGCAATTTCCCTTTCTATATCAGTAGAAGTCTGCATTTTTTGCATTTGGGTACCTGCCCTTGGTTTACTTGAACTCCCTGACATATCAGTCAAGTAGGATTGATCTTGTGGTACTTCTTTAAGCTCTTTGTCTCCAGACAAGTTAGCAAATTCAATAGTTTTTCTAAAATCAGCAAGAAAACCATCCACCTTGTCTGGATTAAAGTCATAATCTTTAATTAGTTTAATTTTTAATGTAGCATCTGAGGGTAAATTTCCACCGTACTCATTAAATAACTTTTCATAACTAGTTGGTTTTAAAGCCAATTTTTTAGTTGTTTTAGTGTATGTCTCATCATAAGCTTCATGTAATGCTAAATCGATTGCCTCATCTGTAAGAATAATATCATTTTGTTTCTCATAAATCAAGCCAAATTTTTTCATAGCAGCAAGAACTCTCGCGCCATAAGTGCTACCTGCTTTATAACCAAGATGTTCATAGGCAGCTTTTAAGGGAATAGGATTATTTTTGTCTTTTTCCCATAGAATCTTTGCCTTTTGAATGGCTTCTTCTAAACTAATCATGGGATATCCAGGGCTTCTCTTTCCCTGCTTGCGCGTTTTCTTCTCTTTCGGTGTATTCATTTTATCCCTCCTTCCTTTCTTAATGATATTTATACTCCATTTATTGGTTTATGTCAAGAATAAAAATTACATTAAAAAAAGAAGTAAAAAAATTGCCAAGGCTTCATTTTATGCTTGACAAGAGAAGTAAAATATGAGATAGTGAATTAAAAAGTTGCAATGATGAGAATAATATGATAATCTATAAAGCGCAAAAAATGAAAAGCCTCATTCAATGTCACTTGAATGAGGCCATTAATGAGGGGCGCGGATTGGGAGCCAACACTGGGGTTTACACCCGGTCGTTCGGGGTTCAAATCCCCGGCGCTCCACCATTAAAATTATATTAGCATTATTATTGGAGGTTTGTCAATGAATATTTTAAAGCCTGTCAGAAACAAATAAACTGTCCTGTATTGTAGCACATAATCTGTCCGGTTTACAATGGTCACCAGTGGAGGTGACGTATGGGACGGACAGAGATATTACAGGAGGTTCGGAAGATGCGATTT
>JBFLWQ010000045.1 GCA_040757775.1 Thermodesulfobacteriota bacterium | reverse complement strand
AAAAGAAAAGTTTCCATTATATTTAAAAGAACTCGAATTCCGTTATAATAATAGAAAAGAATCTATCTTTAATCTGATAACAAAATATATCACAAATTTGGTGCCAAATCTTTTATAATCACCTTTTATTATTGTAAATGTTTATGGAAAGGAGGTTCAGATGAAAATTTCAAGTTCTGCCTTTAAACAAAATGAGCAAATACCAAAGAAATATACCTGTGATGGTTCTGACGTAAATCCCCCTCTTAAATTTGAGGACGTTCCATCTGAGGCAAAATCACTTGTTCTCATAGTTGATGATCCAGATGCCCCTGTAGGCACATGGGTTCACTGGGTCCTCTGGAACATTGATCCGAAGACTTCAGAGATAAAAGAAAACTCTGTTCCCAAAAGCGCAAAACAGGGTATGAATGATTTTAGGAAACATGGCTATGGAGGACCATGCCCTCCCTCCGGGACGCACAGATATTTTTTTAAGCTCTATGCACTTGATATAACTCTGAACCTCGGGCAGAATATAACAAAAGGCGATATTGAGTCTTCAATCAAAGGACATATTCTTTCAAAAGCGGAATTAATAGGGCTCTATAAAAGAGGCAGATGAAACAGTAAATTCAACCCACCTCTTAATCATTTTATGAACCTCTCAGAGCAAGGGGGTTACACCTTCATATGTCATTATTTTCTTGACAAGAATCCATATCTGGTCGGTCAAACGATAGCAGGAATATTTAAGATTAACAGCCCCTATGCAGCCAAAGCCTTCCTTGCCCGAAGCATCTCAGCAAAGGTCTCCACCCTGGTTCGCAGAGCCTGGGCACTATAACTCCTGGTGTCATAAATATCCACCTCCAGAGCGAGCGTGGGTAGATGGAGGTCTCTTTCCACTTCGTACTTTGTTGCAAGAGAAAGCATTGCAAATGGTCTGCACGAGAACAGGTAATCCCACACAAAACCGTCCGGTTTCCATATTTCAGCGACCTGTTTTATCCTCCATGGGTATGCAGAGGCGCTACCATATGCTCCAACCTTCATCTCCACTTCAGCCTTTTGCTCACCGAAGGTGGTGTACTTGGTCTTCCACGGAGGAGTAGGCCAGAAATAGCATATCCACTGTACAGGAATAGCCAGACCTACACTCTCCGCCATATGCAGGATGGCAGGATCACTGAAGAAGGGCATGCACCAGAGAACCCTGGGGGCACCTTTTTCC
The DNA here is from genome assembly GCA_040757775.1 of Thermodesulfobacteriota bacterium. Classification (NCBI taxonomy): domain Bacteria; kingdom Pseudomonadati; phylum Thermodesulfobacteriota; species Thermodesulfobacteriota bacterium. Next base: position 2,717 of record JBFLWQ010000045.1, on the reverse strand, counting down.
CCAACTCCTTTGCCTTCATCTACCTTTTTCTTTACTTCTTTAACGAGCTCGTTCATCATACCGGGAAGCTCCTCTACTACCCTGGCACTGCCTGCTGTACCAAGGAAGCGGAAGATGGCCCAGTGGGCAGCACCTAAAGGCACAGGGTCATTTTTCTGGAACTCGTTTATATTGTTCATGGCCATCCAGAACTGCCCAAGAAACCTGTTTACCTTATCGAATGCCTCCTGGGTAATTTTGATACCCAAGACCTCTTCTAGCCTGGCATAGGCATTATTGATCTCCTTGCCCAGATATTTGACGCGTTCCTCATCGTAGTTGGGAAATTCCCCCCAGATTGAATCGAGACAATTATCCATGGGAATGACCTCGGTCCCCCCAAATCTGTGCAGCAGGAGATCATCCGTCTGGCTGGTCTGGTCACAGAAATAGGCTGATGTCAGGGTTGCCCTTGGAGGGGGGATTATCCCCTTGACTATGGCCCCCCAACGAGCCTGATTGAGGGAACATAATCCCAGCCCCGGGGGTAACCCGTTCTTCTCAGCTGCCTCCAGTAGAGGATCATACCTCTCGTTACCAAATATTTGTCCCAGGGCATGAGAGAGAATGGTTTCAGGAACCACACAATGGACTTTATCCGATGATAAGGAGACTGCTAACCCGAGACCACCGATGCTGGGGAAGGAATAGTAAACTAGCGTTTTCCCTTCATCCTCAGCATTAAGCAGGTCAACAAGCTCCTTAATCCACAGGCCGAACATCCTTCTGATAGATAGCAAATCTAAGTCGAAGTATGTCCGAAGCCTCTCCAAAGCCCGGTCACAGTCTTCCTTACGAATCTCCAGTTTCTCAAAAGCCTTCTCGATTCGACAACTCTCCCTCTTTATCTCGTTGTCTTCAAAGGCACATAGTTTCAATAGCTCTGAATAATACATCTCTCTACCTCCTTATAGTTTCAATGAAGGTTTCAACACGGGTAGTGAAGGGTCCCACCTCTGCCTCGTCATAGTCCGACTCAATCTTCAACGTAGACAAACCGGTCTCCTTCCTGAAAACATCAGGGAAAATGTGTGAAGCGACATCGTAGGCATCACGATACATCAGTTGATACCATATGGCACCATCTGCGTTGAAGTCCTTAGCCAGGCCGGTGAGAAAAGAGAAGCGCTCGGGGTAGCTCTGTCGAAACCATGCTGGCGGTACCCTCCTCATAAAGTACCTGTCTGCCAATGCCCCCATCAGATCACCGTTCAGGTCAACAGCCTGCCAATAGTTCCTTACCCCCTCGGCAAACTCCTCAATAACTACATCTCCTCCAGCCTTTTCAATCAGGTCGAATATCTTGTAGTCTCCCATTGCCAGGGTAGAGCCTGTAAGGAGAACCCGAGGTCCCTTAAATGGTTTAGCCCCTTCCTTCAGTTCGTTCTTTAGCTCTCCAAGCAACTTTACTACGGTAGCCTTTTCACCAAGAAAGGAGATGTGGTTCAATCGTGTAAACTGCCTTCCTGTTATGGACAGGGAGGAAGACTTCCGCATCAGACTTATCTCCTTGAGAAGTTGCCTCTCTCTGTTGGATAGCGCTACGGCATCCTTTAATTTTGTTTCAGTAATCTCGTTTCCCGTAATTTCTTCAAGTTTGTTTTTAAGACGATTGAGCCCATGAATGTAGTAGTGAAGGGCATGCTCCGTCTTACGATGAGGGACACCAAAGGTAAAGAGGTCGGAAGTACCAAAATAGCAACCCCACATTTCAGCTATAGACCGTATATTCACGTCTGTCACAGGAACAACCATCAGATCTATCATCTGGTAGATTTCATCTTCTTTCAACACCTTGTAGCCGATCTGTGCCCGACAGAAGGTATCCATCCATCGTGAGAGATATGCCCCTGCAACTTCTACGGGAACATGCTCTCCGCCCCTTATGAGACCTACGGGGATAGCGCCCGCCGCATATACCATCTCCTCAGGCATATACCCTCCGGGGATATAGCCGATTATCTTTTTCCCCTCCTTCTTCGCTTTTGCCATGTCCACTACCCTAGTCCGTAAATGGGACTCCAGTTTGTCAAACGTAGTCATATACCCTCCTTTCTCTGGTTAGTTTAATGAGTTGTCTTTCTGCCAATGGCAATTTGCCAGCCCCCCCTTTTTTCTTGTCTCCCCCTTTCTTTTGGTTGTTTAGAAAATCTATCACAATCCCTTTTTAACTCATACGAATTTATTATAGAGTCATTCCCAGCATTGACTTGAGAGTTGTAAGTTTTGCTGCGTCTGTGGTCTGTTTAAAAACAGAATCTTGTAACTTCGCTCTAAGAATGGGTGGTCTAGCTAGATGTTGTGGGACAGTTTGGGAATTGCCATCTTCCTACTTTTTTGAAAGTTTGAGAGGGGTTATGGCTTTTTCGGGATAAGAGAATGAGTGATAGGAGAAAAATATACGCATTGATGGCACAACGTTATCTCCTCTCTTGTACTTGAGAAATGCGTCTAATCATACGGGAGCTTTTACTAAAAATTTATCATGTTTTATACTAAGGGATACTAAAAACCTTGTCAAGAGGATTTTGGAGGATGTGTCAAATATTGTATGTTGTCAACAAATAGAATTGTCCGCTTTTGTAACAAATGAATTGTCCACTTTTCTGTCCTCGGAGAAATGGTAAATTTGGAGTCGGAATATCTCCCCTGGGATAGAAGACGAGCGGCGGACCTAC
>JBFLWQ010000044.1 GCA_040757775.1 Thermodesulfobacteriota bacterium | reverse complement strand
ATCAATGAGGAGTCAGCCAATCCGGAGCTTATGAGGAAGATATCGAGGATAGGCAAAGGCAGGATATACATGATAGGTGAGGCAGGAGACATAACCTCCGCACTTATGGAAGAAAGAAGCAGGATGTAGCTTCATACAGATGGAGGTACATTACGCTTGTTAAGGCGGGTTCCCTGAAAAATTTATGCATTTGCTCCCAGGAGCATTTTTGCAGAGCCTCAAAGGAATTATCACTGAAGGGAGGATGCCATGATAATTAACTATGGGTATACAGACGGCAGTGGAGAATATTATATTGTAATAGACACTGATAAGTGTGACGGCTGTGGGGAATGTGTTCCTGCCTGTCCCCAAAATGTACTCGAACTTGCCGAAGATGATTACGGGGATGTAGTTGTAAAAGTGAGAGATAAGGTAAAGAGCAAGGTTAGCTATGTATGCCTGGGTTTTAACCCGGGGTGTAGTAAAAATGAGGTGAACTGCCGAAGTGTATGCAAACATGACGTAATCTCCCATACATGGTAGTGCCTTGGGGCTAAGGATTTTTGAATACTTGAACTTTGGGGGGATTTGACATGGAAGAAAAAGGTATAAATCTGGATTTTTTTAAGAAATTTGATAATGCAAAAGATATTTTTTCTAAGATATTCAGGAAGGCAAAGAAAGAAATTATATTACAGGACAGGGAAGAATTCGTGGAGTCCATGGCTGGCCAGATAATGGAAGATCATGGTTTAACTGAGGATGATGCCAACAAGTATGCAGACCTTATATATCAAATATGGGAAGAGACTTGTGCTTGCAGCATTACTGCCCTTGACCAGGAGATATCCCATATTAAGAAAAAGATTTTTTAAATAAGCACCCCAAAAATTCTGCTAACGTTTGCTCCAGAAGAAAGTTACCACTCTCCGGTAACAACTCAATATATCTCTTTATACATCCCACATATTCTGTCATCTTATTGATTAACGCGTCCTAAAAAAACATTGACAAAAGTGCTGGCCTATTATAGAGCTTCTTATTAATATGAGCCATGAAATAATCTTTGTAACAGGTGGAGCACGGAGCGGGAAGAGTACTTTTGCCTACAATCTCGCCAACTCAATTAGCAGCCCCCGAGCTTATATCGCTACTGCTGAACCTCTGGATGATGAGATGAAAGAGAGAATAAAAAGGCATCAGGAGGAAAGGGGACGAGGTTGGGATACCATAGAGGAACCCATTGATCTACCGGGGATTTTTAGTGGAATAAGGGGAAAATACACAGTAGTTTTGGTAGACTGCATAACTCTTTGGGTCTCTAATCTCTTGCATCTATACAAAAATGATGAAAAGAATGTAATGGATGATGTTGAGAAATTAATAGGTGTGTGTAAAAAAATTGATTCCCGTCTTATTGTTGTCTCCAACGAGGTAGGGATGGGGATAGTTCCGGAAAACAGGATGGCACGGTTATTTAGAGATATCTCTGGTAAGACAAATCAAATGCTGGCGAATATGGCCGGTTCAGTTTATTTTATAATATCGGGGTTACCTGTAAAAATAAAGTGATAGAGGGAGATTTAGCATGCAAAAGCTAAAAGATACTTTGGCGAAGATTGAACCCTTAAAGGAAGAATTATTCCAAAAAGCACAAGAAAGGCTGGATAATCTCACAAAGCCTAAGGGGAGCCTTGGAAGGTTGGAGGATTTTGCAAAAAAATACGTAGCTATAACCAGGAATCTTAATCCAAAGATTAAAAGCAAGTTTATTTTTACCTTTGCCGGTGATCATGGAATAGTAGAGGAGGGAATTAGTGCCTTTCCAAAAGAGGTTACAGGACAAATGGTGCTTAATTTTATAACAGGAGGTGCCGGGGTAAATGTGCTGGCCAGACACATAGGCGCTGAAGTTGTAGTGGTTGATATTGGAGTGGACCATGACTTTGAACCAGCAAACGGGTTGCTTATCAGAAAGATTGCCCGGGGAACTAAAAATATGTCAAAAAGGCCGGCAATGACAATGGAAGAAGCAATAAATGCTATAAATGTAGGTATCGATATTGCTAATGAGTATGCCGCTGGTGGCGCCGATATTTTTGGTACCGGAGACATGGGCATTGGAAACACGACAGCTAGCAGTGCAATCCTGGCAGCAATAACCGGTGAACCTTTGAGTAGGATCACAGGCAGAGGCACAGGGATAGATGATCAAACCCTTATGAGAAAGATGGGGGCAATTGAGAAGTCTATAAGCGTTAACAATCCGAACCCAAGGGATCCTCTGGACGTCCTGGCAAAGCTGGGTGGATTTGAGATTGCTGGAATTGCAGGTCTTATTATTGGGGCAGCAGCTAATAGAGTTCCAGCAGTAGTTGATGGTTTTATTTCAACTGCTGGCGCATTAATAGCTACTGAGATTAACCCTTTAATTAAGTCCTATATCTTTGCCTCCCATGCATCAGCAGAGCCTGGACATAATATAATGCTTGACAGAATAGGGTTAGAGCCAATGTTAGATTTATCTCTCAGACTGGGTGAAGGAACTGGCGCAGCATTGGGAATTACTCTGGTGGATGCCGGGGTAAAGATCTTGACCGAGATGGCTACCTTTGGGGACGTCAATGTTGAAGAAGCAATAAGATAATAATGAAACGGTTTGTTATTGCTCTGCAGTTCCTGACAATTGTTCGCCTTTCCAGAAACATTCAAATAGAGCCTGAAGAACTCGGAAGATCTATGGGATACTTTCCCATGGTTGGATTGGTTCTCGGGCTTATCTTAATCCTCTTTAATATATTACTCTTGCGTATCTTACCCGCTCCTGCAGTAGATGGCATCTTGATAACTATACTGATAGTCTTTACAGGTGCCCTGCATCTCGATGGTCTGGCTGATACTATAGATGGCTTGGCCGGGGGGAATTCTAAGAAGGAAATTCTTCATATAATGCGCGACAGCAATACAGGTGCCATAGGGGTTGTTGGTTTAACAATGACACTATTATTGAAATATACTCTCCTCATGAATATCCCGTATGAAATTAAGAATCAGATTTTGGTCGTTATGCCAGTGATTGGCAGGTGGTCTATGGTAGAACTTCCACTCTTCTCTCAGTACGCCAGGTCAACAGAGGGTATTGGGTCACCCTTTACTGCTTATCTAAGGAAAAGAGACTTTATATTTGCTTCAGTCAGTGCTATGTTAGTATCCTTTGCGCTCTTGGGGATAAAAGGGATAATTATAATGATTGCTATTGGCATAGTTACATTAGGTTTGGCTAGATTTCTAAAGGTCAAAATTGGAGGTATCACAGGAGACACCTTTGGCGCTATCAATGAGATAAGTGAAGTTTTATTCCTAATCTTAGTGCTGGCATTTCTGAACAATACTTAAGGCTTGTTTAAAAAATCATAAATTTTTTCTAGAGGTTTGTTGCTATCTTAATCCCTTCTCTGAAGGCTGCTATATTAAGCTCCTGTAATTTATTATTATTTTGAAACCTTTTGCTGATTTCTTCCTCTATCAATTCGGCTGGAATGGGTGTTACTTTTTCTATGTACGCTCCCAGGAGGACCATATTTCGAGCCAGGGCATTGCCCAGTCTTGCAGCGGTTTCAATGCCAGGTATTTCTAATACCTTGATGTCGCTTCTTTCCAGACTCCCATTTTTCCCGACGCTCTCCATAATAATCAAGCCATCGGGCAGTACCCTGTCCTCAAAGACCTTCAGGCGAGACGATTCTGTCATAACTATGGTCTGTGCTCCAAAAAGGAGAGGTGAAGCAATCTCATCATCGGAGAGAATAACTGTACAATCAGCAGGGGCTCCTCTTCTTGCAGTGGTCATACTGGGGTTCCACAGTACATATCTGTATTCTGAGACAGCCGCAGATGCCAGAATCTGCCCTATTATCATTGATCCCGTTCCGCCGATTCCGGCTATTATTACATCGTGTCTTTTGGATAGCGCTTCTTTCATAAAGCCTCCTATTCAATCTTGTCAACGTCTTTGAATTCCCCCAGAGGGAATTCGGGTATTACTTCCTCCTCGATTCTCTTTAAGCTCTCTTTAGGGGATAGGTGCCAGTTGGCAGGACAGGTAGAAAGTATCTCTACAAAGCTATATCCTACACCATCCCTCTGCTTCTCCAGAGCCTTTTTCATATATTTTTTAGTTTTTTTATAATTGGCTGGGCTGGTAAATGCACCCCTGGCAGAATAGGCTACCCCTTTTAAACTACCTATGAATTCGGTTGCCTGTATTGGGTATCCCTGGTCTTGGTTCCTTCCAAAGGGTGTTGTAGTAGTTACCTGCCCCATTACTGTGGTAGGAGCCAATTGTCCACCGGTGGTTCCATAGTTACCGTTATTGATCATAAAAGTGGTTATCTTTTCACTTCTGGCTGCTGCATGTATCGTTGGCTCGCAACCTATAGCCAGGGCATCCCCGTCTCCCTGCCAGGTTATGACTATGGTATCCTTGCCGAGGATACGTTTCATAGCGGATGCCACATCGCATGGCCTGCCGTGGGCAACCATTATTGAATCCGCGTTTACCAATACAGATGCCATTGTATAGCAGCCCACACCAACTACTAAAACCGAATTTCCCTCCATATCCAATTCATCTATTACTTCACATAGTGCCTTCACAGCAGTACCATGCTGACAACCAGGACAGAAAGGTATAATCACTGGGATATCCCTCCATAATCTGGGTGTTCCAGCAATCCATTTTTCTTCCATCAGAGCCCCCTTTCTCGAGTTAAATGCCTAAAGTTGGTATAAAGAAATTTCTATACAATTAAATTAACTCTTCTATTTTTTCTAGGACCTTCCGAGGATAGATTGCCCCCTCTTCTATCGGTAAATGCCTTTCCATAGAACTTATTAAATATACTTCAGTATGGCCTTGTGCAGCCAGCTTAACGTCCTCTATCATTTGACCCATATTGTCTTCTATTACCA
>JBFLWQ010000043.1 GCA_040757775.1 Thermodesulfobacteriota bacterium | reverse complement strand
GAATGGGTATATTGTCCTGAAATGAACTATAAATACCAGGATGAAGATGGAAAAAGCGTTGAGAAAATTGGTGAAGGGTGTACAAAACAGGACAAAGAGGGAGAATACCTTGAATGTCCTGCGTGTAAGGCCAAATTTTACTTAATCAAAGCATAAAGGGGGTATAATTATTCAACCTTTTACTTGGTAATGATCACCTCTATCCAGGTTCATGGAATTGGGACTGGACTGGGGTCAGGTCTTGAGAAATTACTTTTGCTGCCAAAAATTTACTTTTCAAGACCTGCCCTCTAGATATGCACTAAACATCAAAAGAACAATATTCAGTGACACCACATGCATGACACCTCGGATTTTTTTCGAGGCAAATGCCACCATTTTTCAACCCAAATCCTTCTTCATCACCCATCTGTCCGTATTTAACCATGATTATATCAATATACCGAATTGGGTCATTAATCTGGCGTGAAAATTCCCTTCCAACCATTATTGATTGTCCAATGTTCTCTTTGTCATCAATCAATCCAAGCCTAAACAATATTCTGCGGATGACTCTATCCGGCTTCCATACGTTCAAGCCCAATTCAAGCATGACATGAAAAACCGTGATAGGGCCAATGTAATAGAACTTCATTAAATCTTTTTTCAGGTCTTCAAGAGTCCCCTCCTCTTGAAGATTTCCAAAGCTTTCTATGTAATTTGAAAAAGATCCATGCCTCTTTATTATCTCGTTAAATATAATCGCGTTGTTGATGCAGGCTTCAATCTTTGGTTTGTAGTGAATTGTGTCTGTATCTTTCATGACCGTGTTTATTTCTACCTGAGAATAACTCCTTGCCGCATTGAAATCTTTAAAATATTTTTTAATCGCTGGGAGTTTCTCTGTAACTGTGGCTGCTTTCATCCCAGAATAGAAAATAACCTGTACAAATATCCAATAGATGTCATTATCTGAATAATTTTTATAATGATATTTCTTAAATTTACCCCAATTTTTCTCAAATTGCTCCTCAGGCAATGAGCACTCTTTTTTTATCGCTGTCTCCATTTTCTTGAATATGTCTTTTAAATCTAACGTTTTTATTCTATCGGGAACAGAGCATGGGGCTTTTACAATCCTTACCTGATTGCTCGTCCCTAAGTTATTGAGCTCCAGCTTGATTCCGCATGAAAAACAGAATTTATGCTCCCGTATTATCTCTACCCCACAATTGTAGCAGAACATGATTGGTCACCTTTTTAAATATCGTAAGTAATTGATTGCCAGTGCAATAAGGCATGAACAGCCTTTCGCTCGCCCTGGTCACCGCAACATAGGCCAGTTTATTGATCTGTTCTTCCGTCCATCTTCCCGGTTCCATCCAATCCAGCCCCAGGAGAAAGACGAAGGCATAATCGAAAACGAATATTTTTGTGTGTAGACGATCCAGTCTATAAAAAGAAAGACTCCAATGATTATTTTCTTGGAAATATTCCCTAAATCGAATTTATGCAATTTCTTTTCTTTGTTTATTCCAATAGATACAGGGATGTTGGGGGCCAAAGCTACACCTTGATTTTGGAAGTAAGCTTGAATTTTCTCTTCAAAATCCTTACCGACGTGGGGGTTGCTTTTTGCGCCTTTTCTCTGAAAATTCATTGCTAAAGCCAATCATTACCGTTGTATTGGTTTCTTAATTTATACTGACCATCACCAAGAGAAATGAAATATTTCTTATAAGTTATACTGTGATTATCACTTGCACCATTTGCGAGAGTGACGTTGATATGGTTTTCGGTGGGCTCTGGTTGCCATTTTTTTACTTTTATCAGCTCTCTTATGTCCTTTATTGAAAATGGTTCCGTAATCAGCCCAGCATTCACAGCTGCAACAATTTCTCTGTTTAATCCTCTGCCATATTTTGCCATTTCATTTTCCTTTTTCCAGCGACTTGTTGGGCGTGTAGTATAGCGAAGCGCCGGTAAGGCGCTGTGAGATGAAAGCTCAACTCGCCCAACAATAATTAAACTGCTGTTTATATTTTATAGAAATTCTAAACCTATAAATATTCCTTGCCAATCAGAATCTGGTGGGATATTTGTAATTTCAATAAATTATATTTACTTTCCATTTCTACATTCTATTCTTTAACCTAATCCGGCCGGTCTTAAACAAAAAAAGCGCCCTTCTTTTTCCCCTGTAATCTCAGGAACTAAAGAAAGACGCCTTCATAATCACCCCTTTGTAATTAGGGTCTACAAAATTATATATGTCATTCAACCATGCACTTACCTATACCTTAATTATTAAATGGAGTCAAATTTTTTTCGCCTTTTTGGGAGATATTGGGTCTTGCAATCACAAGAATAAACGCTGACTCGTTTCCCCCGACATAGCTCCATCGTTAGAGAAATGTTAGAAAACACCCTCGAAGGCAATAAAAAAGGGCTTACGGAAATCCGTAAACCCTTTATGTTTTTTGGTAGCGGGGGCAGGATTCGAACCTACGACCTTCGGGTTATGAGCCCGACGAGCTACCAGACTGCTCCACCCCGCGATAGAGTAATATAATATAAAACAACCCGGCTGGTTGTCAAGGTTTATTTAGTTTTTTCGTAAGAAAAAGGTTAACAGTTTATGTCCATCCTCAATAAACAGATTAGTTGTCCTGGCTGATTTTTCATTAAAACCCATATCCTTTGAGGGGTTAGCTTCTTTATCGTCGGATGAGAGAATGGCAAATGGGACAGGGTCAGGGGTATGGCTCATTACCGATAAGGGGGTAGAGTGGTCCGGCAAAACCATTATCCTGTAGCTTTGAAATTTATCTATCTTACCTAAAACAGTTCCAACAACCTTTTTATCGAAACGTTCGATAGCCTTTAACTTGTTTTTAAGATCACCGCTGTGAGAGGCTTCATCAGGCGCTTCTACATGAAGGTACACAAAATCCGTTTTCTCTAAGGCTCTAAGAGCGTAATTTGCCTTTCCAACGTAGTTGGTGTCAAGGTATCCGGTAGCACCCGGGACATCAATAACTTCTAACCCTGCATAAATGCCAATTCCTTTTATCAGATCGACGGCAGAGATCACCGAACCTGTAATACGGTATCTTTCTAACAAAGTTGGTATATCTGGTTTTTTACCCTGTCCCCATAGCCATACGGAGTTTGCCGGTTTCTTAGAGTTTTTAATCCGTATCTTATTGATGTGGCTGTTTTCAAGGATCGTTTGAGAATCATTCATCAATTTAAGAATCTGTGTTTGCCCTTTGCCCTTTGGCAGATATGACTCTATGGTTTTCCCAGAAATATCATGGGGAGGGGTTGTGCTAAGTTCTTTTTGTCCATTCTTCCAAATCATAAGGTGACGGTAGCTGACACCAGGGTAAAACTCGATTTCATCTGTTCCCAGTCTTTGATTGATCTCATGGATGATTTCTCTCGCTTCTTCTGTAGTTATGTGACCTGCGCTGTAATCATCCATATATGTCTTGCCATTTCTAACCAAGAGTGTTACGAGATTACACCTGAATGCAACGTCTTCCGGCTCAAGTTTCAAACCCATGCTGGCAGCTTCTAAAGGCGCCCTGCCGGTGTAATACCTTTTAGGGTCATAGCCCAGTATTGACAGATTTGCAATATCACTGCCTGGAGAGAACCCCTGAGGTACAGTCCTTACCATCCCCAGTTTCCCCTTTTGAGCTATCAGATCCATGTTTGGTATGTTGGCTACCTCAAGAGGTGTTTTACCTCCAAGTTCCTCAACAGGGTAGTCGGCCATTCCATCGCCGATTAGTATAATGTACTTCATTTTATTGTTTCCTTCGGGGAATGGGAGAAAAACCTAGAACCCCCAATCCATCGGCGTTAGCTGATGGTAGTTGACTCTAACTTGGCTTCAAAAAAGTATGGAAATTACAGATCTAAAAATTCCAGTATTTTATCCAGCTTTGGCGGGAGTGTTAAAGGTTTGTTCGATATCTTTATAGCACTTTCCGGGTCTTTCAGTCCATGCCCCGTTAATGTACAGACAATACTGTTCCCCTTTTTGAAGTAGCCTTCTTTGTTCAATTTAATCACCCCTGCTACCGAGGCTGCCGATGCGGGTTCACAGAATATCCCCTCGTATCTGGCTATTAACTGATACGCGTTGATGATTTCTTCATCTGACACCATATCAATGGTTCCTCCTGACTCATCCCTGGCTGCCTCTGCCTGTCTCCAGCTTGCAGGGTTGCCTATTCTGATGGCTGTTGCCACAGTCTCGGGGTCTTTAACGACTTTCCCTCTGACAATAGGCGCTGCCCCCTCTGCCTGAAAACCTATCATCTTAGGCAGAGAGTTAACCTTTCCAGAGGACTTATACTCCTTAAAACCCTTCCAGTAAGCAGTTATATTGCCTGCATTACCCACGGGCAACGCATGGAATGTAGGAACAAAACCCAACTGGTCACAGATTTCAAAGGCTGCTGTCTTTTGCCCTTCTATCCTATATGGATTCAAAGAATTTACCATCGTTATGGGGTATTTCTCAGATATATCTTTTACAATTTTTAGTGCCTCATCGAAATTTCCCTCTAACTGAATTACAACAGCACCGTGCATCATAGCCTGAGAGAGTTTCCCCAAGGCAATCTTCCCCTTTGGGATAAGCACGTAAGCCTTCAAATCCCCTTTTGCTGCATAGGCGGCTGCAGAGGCAGAGGTGTTCCCCGTTGAAGCACAGATGACAGCCTTGCTCCCTTCTTCTAGTGCCCTGGATATAGCAACAGTCATTCCCCTGTCTTTGAAAGAGCCTGATGGATTGAGTCCTTCATATTTTAAATAAAGGTCGACTTCTTTGTTTATATAGCCCCTTAGTCTATCAGCCCTTATAAGAGGAGTATTACCCTCATTTAAAGTGACAATCTTGGAATCGTCACTTATAGGTAAAAACTCTCTGTAATTTTTGATTATTCCTCCCATAATGTATCACCCTCTAAAGTTGATTTCCCGTCTTCTATTCTGATCAGTACCGTATTGTCAAGAGTCACTGACAGATTATCTATCTTTTTTAACGCCTTCTGAACATTGGCCTCTCTGGCTTCATGGGTTAGCATAAAGATCGGTACAGCTCCGTCAATATCCCGTCCCTTCTGGATAACCGATGAAATGCTGATATCCAGGTTGCCCAGAATCCCTGATATCTTTGATAGTACTCCCGGTCTGTCTTTGGCATAGAATCTCAGGTAATACCTGCTTATAACATCGTTCATCTTCTTGATTTTCTGCTCTTTTATATTTTTATATTGGAAGGAAAGAGAAGGAACCCTCTGACTGCTACCCTTTATAATATTACGACAGATTTCCAGAACATCACTTATTACTGCACTTCCTGTGGGCATCATCCCCGCCCCTTTTCCATAAAACATGGTCTTGCCTACTGCATCTCCATCGATAAATACAGCATTGTACACCCCTTTGACCATAGAAAGAAGGTGATTATTAGGCAGGAGGGTAGGATGGACCCTGGCCTGAATCAGTTTGTTTTCTTCTTTGGCTATAGCCAGCAGTTTTATGGTATAGCCCAGTTCTCTTGCGAATTCTATGTCAAGAGGGGTAATCCTGGAAATCCCTTCAACATAGATGTCGCTTAGCTTCACTTTAATTCCATAAGCCAGGGATAAAAGTATCGCTAATTTATGGGCAGTATCTATACCTTCAATATCTAGGGTGGGATCCGATTCAGCATAACCCTCTTTTTGTGCACTCTTCAATACATCTGCAAATTCTTTGCCTCTGCTGGTCATCTCTGAAAGGATATAGTTAGATGTACCGTTCAAAATCCCAAATATGACTCTAATATTATTGGCAGCCAATCCCTCTTTGATAGATCGTATGATGGGGATGCCGCCACCAACACTTGCTTCAAAGCCGATATCTACCTTTTCTCTGTAAGCTGCCTTAAATATCTCTGTACCGTGAACTGCCAGCAGAGCCTTGTTTGCAGTAACTATGTGCTTTTTCTTCCTGATGGCATTTAAGGAGATTTCTCTGGCCGCATCATATCCGCCAATAAGCTCAATTAGGATCGATATCTCCGGGTCATCGATCAATTCCTGGACATCCGTGGTTAATAGTTCCCTGTCTACCTTTATCCCCCGATCCGTTGTGATATCCATGTCTGCGATCTTCTTCAAATGAATTGATGCCCCCAGACGATCCTCAATAATCCCCTTATTTTCCTGAAGGATTTTTACTACCCCCATCCCTACAGTTCCAAAACCTACCAATCCAATTACTATTGTTTTCACGGTGCCCCTCATTTTTGTTTTTGAATATCATTGAGTGGGTAAGGTAATAATCGTAAGAGTTAACCTATCAGCTGTCAGCTTTCAACGAACACGAAGTCTTTATCTTGCTGGTTGCTGAATGCTGACTGCAGAAAAGCTGCTTATAATCTACTAAATATTCAGATTTGATGCAAGAAATTTCCTTTAAGGTAGTAAGATGATTTTTTTATTAATGGGCAGGGTCTCTTTTATTATTTCAGATTTCCCGTTAATGAACTAAATAGTTATTTGCTGTTTTTTTAAATAATTCGATTTGTGATTTTTGCCACTTTATTCCCTTTTTCAGTTCTGTAGCCATTAATTTTGCCACATCAGGGGCAATCTCAATGCTGGCACGTGCATCTAAAAATAGAATACGGCGGCGGCGTGCTAAAAAATCTTCAACAGTTCGAGCCATCTCATTGTTTGCCGCCCATACCACTTCTGCACGGAGTATAGAATCGTTGTGTAACGGTTCACCTAAATGGGGTTCCTTTTTTACCAAATTCTGAATCTCGATTGCATCCGAGCCATAGTCTTCTAGCTTTCCGAATCTGTCTGCATGGTTATGATAGCCGTGTATTTGTAAAGTTTTACTAACAGAGGGTTGATATTCCAGTTGAGCAACAACAATTGCCTGATCGATGGTTTCTTCCGCCATTTTGCGGTAAGTAGTCCATTTTCCGCCGGCAATTGTTACCAATCCTGTTCGCGAAATCGATATGACATGCTCCCGCGAAATGGCCGCAGTTTCAAGGTTTTTAACGCTACTCACCAATGGACGCAATCCTGCAAAAACACTGAGAACATCATTCGGATTAGGGTCATTGGTGAGATATTGAGCGGCATGTTTTAATAGGAATTCAATTTCCTGTTCCATAGGTAAGGGTTCTAGAAGTGGGTTTAGCACTGGTGTGTCGGTAGTTCCAACGATTACGCGGTTATGCCACGGGATAGCAAAGAGAACTCTGCCATCATCCGTGTGTGGCACCATAATCGCCGTTTCACCAGGCAGAAAAGACTTATCCAGTACAATATGAGTGCCCTGACTGGGTTGTATGATAGGCGGTGCCATGGGTTCATCTAGTTTACGGATAAAATCAGTAAAAACTCCTGTTGCATTAATTACCGAGCGGGATTTCAATTCATATTCCTGGTTGTTCTCTAAATCATGGGCTACGACGCCGCATATAAGATCATTTTGTTTAAGCAAATTTGTTACTTTCATATAGTTAATAATCGTACCACCTTGCTCGGAAGCTGTTTGAGCTAAATTGATTGCAAGGCGGGAATCATCGAATTGTCCGTCATAATATATAACTCCACCCCGCAATCCTTCAGTTTCGATTGTTGGTATCCGTTTTACGGTTTCTTCCTGTGAAAGGATTTTCGAAGAGCCAAATCCCTCTTTTCCAGCGAGGATATCGTATAGTTTTAAACCAACACCATAAAATGGCCCTTCCCACCAATCATATGTGGGAACGATGAACGGAAGATCGTGAACGAGATGCGGTGCATTTCGTTTCAGTATTCCGCGTTCCTTTAAAGACTCCAACACGAGAGAAATGTTACCCTGTTGCAAATAGCGAACCCCGCCATGTATAAGCTTGGTGCTTCGGCTAGAAGTCCCGGCAGCAAAATCGTTTTGTTCAAGGAGTACGACCCTGAAACCACGGGATGCGGCTTCTACGGCAATTCCTAAACCTGTAGCACCTCCCCCAATCACAACAAAATCCCACTCTTGAGTAGAATTGGCAATTCTTCCGAGCATTTCTTCTCTGTTCATTATTACTCCTATAATTTTTATAAGCAGAGATTATTGGCGACTTTGAAAAGAGTCCATCTGTCCGCCTGTGGCGGGTTACGCTGTATCCTTCGTTGTTATGGCGTACTCCTCTTCTAAATTTATCAAAAGATATTTCGTAATTCAACCCTCTATGGATTCTAAGCCTATTATATTCGAAAATAGAGTTACCAGGATATTAATAAATATATTTTTTGAATTAAATTTAATTTTTATAGAATAAATTGATTCGTTATGATTCTGAAAAAAGACTCTACTTGCAAAACAGACATTCTAAAATGCTATTGACATTAGTCTAGTTTTACATTACATAAAAACATAAATTTTGGTGATTATAAAAGATTTGGCACCAAATTTGTGATATATTTTGTTATCAGATTAAAGATAGATTCTTTTCTATTATTATAACGGAATTCGAGTTCTTTTAAATATAATGGAAACTTTTCTTTTG
>JBFLWQ010000042.1 GCA_040757775.1 Thermodesulfobacteriota bacterium | reverse complement strand
TCAAAAGAAAAGTTTCCATTATATTTAAAAGAACTCGAATTCCGTTATAATAATAGAAAAGAATCTATCTTTAATCTGATAACAAAATATATCACAAATTTGGTGCCAAATCTTTTATAATCACCTTAATTTATTGTATCCTTGAGTGTGACTAAGGAAATTATTACAAGGAGAAGCTTTCCTCATGTACTTAGAGACCTTTATACTATAGTATTCTCATTCTTAAATTCACCAAGAGGGAACTCCGCTATTATTTCATGCTCTATCCTCT
Organism: Thermodesulfobacteriota bacterium; assembly: GCA_040757775.1. NCBI lineage: Bacteria > Pseudomonadati > Thermodesulfobacteriota > Thermodesulfobacteriota bacterium. Next base: position 11,991 of record JBFLWQ010000042.1, on the reverse strand, counting down.
TTAAACACTCTTGGGGAGATAAATGCCAGTTGGGAGGACAGGCAGATAAGACTTCCACAAAACTGAAACCAATCCCATCTATCTGTTTCTGAAAAGCAGTTCTTACGTACTTCTTGGTGCGCTGATAATTAGCTGGACTATGTAATGACCCTCGCGCGCTGTATACAGTCCCTTTAAACGTAGCTGCAAGCTCGGCAGTGTGTACCGGGTATCCTTCCAAGGAAGGAGCTCGTCCACCGGGGGTGGTAGTCGTTTTCTGCCCTATGAGACTGGTGGGTGACAACTGACCACCGGTCGTTCCATAGTTCGTATTATTATACATAATCGTTGTGATCTTTTCCCCACGTGTCATGGCACCTATAAACGCACCCGCTCCAATACCTATACAGTCTCCATCACCCTGAGCTGTGAATACTATGCTTTCAGGATTTAGACGCTTCAGAGCAGTAGCCGAATCAAGGGCACGGCCATGAGCACAGCTTAAAGCATCAAGGTCCCAGGATACCTGAACAAAACCATGACAACCGACACCGAATACGCAGATAACCTTTCCATCAATACCCATTTCTTCCAGTACCTCAGCGATGATCCGGTGTATCACTGGATGCTGACACCCGGGGCAATACATTGCTGCACCCGGAGGGTCTTTCCAAATCCTCGGATTTCCACAAACCTTCTTTCTCATAACAACCTCTTTATCTCCTCAATGACCCGAACTGGCATTATCATAGCCCCATCAGTCGGCATATGCCGATCGAAGTATACCTATCAGGTGGACATCTGTCTTACCCTCTACACTGGTTCTTACGTCCTGTATCATCAATCAAAGGCTATCCTCAACAACCAAAAAAGCTTCTTTACTCAGGGCTCCTCCATTCGGTCATCGGCATAAACTTTCCGGTGGAAGGATCTGCCTTAAAAATCTTCCAGGTACTTCCCCCCTTATGGTTTGTTGGACTATAGCTTATAGAACCCGTGAGTCCTCCTGTATCAAAGTTCTTCATCCCTTCTAAACTGTTTACCAGAGTCTCCCCATTGAGATCCCTGCCTGCCCTCCTCATACCTTCGATTGTAACCGTTGCCCAAACCCAACCAAGCGTATAGACCTTTTCGTGATATGGTTTGTCCGCCCCTGGTTCATATTTGAGAGTAGCTTCCCTCATTTTTGCCACACCAGGACCCTCATCATACCATGAGGACATAGCATTGACTGAATAGTATATACTAGTCGCATCACCTGTTGCATTTATTACACCTTCATTACATGCCGCCCAACTGCCAAATAAGGGAACCTTTAAACCAAATTTCCTCATCTCTCTGAGCAGGACTACCACTGGCTGGGAAATTGCACCGCAGAAAATAACATAATTAACATTAGCCTTCTTCATGTTCATTACCTGAGATGTTGCCTCAAAGGCACCAGGGTTGAGTACTTCTTTTGTTACAGGCTCTAAATTATAGGATTTGAGCCTCTCCAATGTGGGTGCCAAATCTGATTTCCCTGTCTCATTATCTGGATAAACTAACGCAATCCTTGGGTTCTTCGCCTTTAAATCTTTCATGATATAATCCACAATCACCTTCATCTGACCAGGGTATGTGTCCTGGATGGTAAATATATACCGCTTGAAGGGTTTTATCATCGATTCCGCTGACGATGCCGGGATGGTAGGAACCTTCTCCTTCTCGATGCTCCTAAACAGGGCAACAGCACCACCTGTAGGTGTGGGTCCAATCAAAGAAACGACTTTGTCTTTGTAGAGCAATTTTTTGAAGGAAGACACAACAACCGGCATAGCATAATGGTCATCTTCAACCAATGCCTTCAGCTTTCTTCCATGTATTCCCCCCTGATCGTTGATGAATCTAAATAAGGTCCTGATTGCTTTTGTTGGCGGTTGAGCCACACTTGCAGCAGGCCCTGTTTGATCGAGTATAACCCCCACCTTTATCGTATCATCCGTCACTCCCCTTGCTTCCTCCGCATAAGCGGACAAACTCAGTAAAAAAATTAGGCTTAAACACAAAGTAACCATTCTTAAAAAACCGTATCTCTTTTTCATAGAGTCCTCCTGGTATTATGTATCCTTTAGTGTGATTAAGGAAATATTATAAGGAGAAAAATTTACAAAAAAAGAGTAGTCAATGCTTAAACGGATACCTTAAAAGTCTGCTCGGTATTGCCATGAGGTAAGTCTTTGTGAGTAAGGATAGTCCGTTGAGGGCAAAAGTCAATAGTAGAAAATTGGAGGGATAATGGATGCATAAAACACCCAATCATGCTAGAGATAACAGGAAGGATCTAAGGTTTGCTTTTTTGTTTTTTATCCCAAGCTTTAATCTTAAATTTTTTCTGTGACCTTCGATTGTCCCTGTGGAAACATTCATCAATTCTGCTATTTCTTTAGCAGTCTTTCCCTGTTTCACAAGATTCGCTATTTGAATCTCTGTTGGGGTGAGGCTCAAATATGTAGATGATAATTTGCGAGAAAACGGCGAAATGATATTTTTAAGATTTGATTCAAGGATGTCTATGTATGCCAGTTGCCTGGGATGTAGCTTTGTACTCTTCAACTTCTCCAAAAATGGTGATACCAGCTCTTTCACATTGATCAATATCTTTTCTTCAATCTCCGTCCTGTCTTCCTCCCTCCTTCTTAGCAAGACTTTTAAAGCAGTATTCATCTCCTCAAGACTTTTAGTCTTAATCTGTAAATCTGCCTCTCTTTGTCTCAGGACATGTTCTCCCCTCTTCTTTTCACTAACGTCCAGAAATGAACCCATCATACATATTCGCTTACCCGCATTGTCCCGAACAAAGCTTGACGAAACCTGGGCATCGAACAGTGAACCGTCTCTCCTTTTGCCTTTAAGCTCTCCTATCCAGTTCCCCTTGGAAATCAGAGCTTCCAGGGTCTCCATAGGCTCCTCTTCCGTCGCCCATAGCTCTAAATTATGTCTTCCCAGAATCTCCTTTTCATCATCATAACCCCACATTTTTAAAAAAGAATCATTTACATACATAATATACCCATCAAAAGTAGAGAAAACGATTGCGTTAATAGACGATGCTATGGCATTATCCCTTATCATCATTGCATCTTCTGTCTGCAGCTTTCTTAATTCTGACTCGACCCTGTCTAATTTCTTTTCTGGTTTCCCATCTCTTGGTTTTTTGGTCATTAAAAAAACTCCTTTTGCTCTTAAGAATAAAACCCCCACCAGAAGAAATTAATCTGTGCTAGTGGGGGCTAAATTCTAACCTTGAATCCATGCTCACCCCTCAGATGAGGAGGTTAACCAAATCAAAGTTATAGATGCGTGACCTCAACTATGTTGAAATTAAGAATTAGAAGAAACTCTGTTCGGTTCTTTTGATAATAGAATCCTGCAAGCCCTTGCTCAAATCCACAAAATAAGCGCTATAACCAGCTACCCTGACTATGAGATCCTGATACTTCTCCGGGTTTTTCTGGGCAGCTAAGAGGGTTTCGCGGTCCACTATATTGAATTGGATATGGCTTATTCCCAAATCTGCCCATGATTTCAAATAATTCATAAAGACATTTTTCATGTCTCCTTCCAGGACTGAAGGCAAGAATTTCTGGTTGAGGAGATGATTGTACGTCTTATCGGTGCTTATCTTACTGGCTGACTTCAGCACAGCAGTAGGGCCGTTATGATCCCCCCCCTGAATTGGGGATAAAGTTGCATCGGCAAAAGGCTCCCCATCTTTTCTGCCATCCGGCGTTGCGGGAGTATCATGAGCTAATCCATAGGTTGCTGAGACACCGCTTCCGTCGCCCCTGAGAGGAGTCCCGAACCTATCGGTAAACTCAGCCAGTACAGCTGATGTCTTAATCTGAACTTCAGCGGCAATCTCATCGGCATAGTCATCGTCGTTCCCATATTTCGGGGCATTTATCACCACCTGCCTTATATCTTCATATCCCTCCCAGTTGCTGTCCATGGCTTTGATAAGTTCATCCATCGAAATCTTTTTATCCTCGAAAACAACCTTTTTAACTGCAGTGATGGCGTCGGCAACATTGGTCGGACCGATCAGGACACAAAAGTCATGAATCATCGATGGATATGCCCATTGTTGCTTCTCTTTCCCCTGTTCGATACATCCATCTAACAAGGCAGAGTAAAAGGGCCTCGGAAGATATTTCGTATAAAGAGAACGACAAATATTTTCTAAAGTCATAAACTTTCCTACAGCAAAGCGTACCTGCTCCAGGTAGGCATTCATGAGCTCTTCTGCTGATTTGAAGGTTCTGGGATCAGGCGTTCTGGAACCCCATTGATCGCCGGTTTTGGGATTCACCCCTTGATGAAGTGCCCACCACAGGCATTTGGGAAGCGCAAAATAAGCGGGAAACCTCCTTGCAATATTCTTTCCGGGCAGTTCCAGATAAACACATCCCGTTATAGCATAGTCTCGCGCATCTTCAAGGGGAACCCCCCACTTCTCCATTAACGGAATCAAGGATTTGTCGTTCATGAAAGAGGGGAAACCTATTCCCGTGTGAATAGTGTCAATCGCTTTTGAGAGAAGTTCATCCGGGGTACCTCCATGATAGCGCAAGGCGATACTCGGTTCTAATAACCTCATAGTCTCGGCTGTTTCTAGAACCAGGTATGTCATTTCATTGGTGACATCGTTTCCTTTTTCATCTACCCCACCTAGAGTTACGCTTTGAAGGGACGCTACACCACCATAGACGGTCGATACCATCGGTGAGTATATAAGACCCAGTTCTTGAAATTTTGCCCAGAGAAGCTGAAGGAGTTCCAGTGCTTCATCTCTGGTAATCCTACCAGCCTGAAGGTCTCTTTCATAATAAGGCCCAAACAGTTTATCGAAGCGTATCCCGATTCCATGTGTGGAGAATTCTATATACCGCACTACATGGACAAGAAAGAAGGACTGTAATGCTTCAAGAAGAGACCGGGGTGGGTTTGTCGGAACCCACTCACATGTTCTTGCTATTTCCTCTAATCGTCTCTTATCGGCTGGATCCGTCGTCTTCTCAGCCATCTCATGAGCCTTCTCAGCGTAGCGATTTGCAAATACTATGACTGCTTTCAGGCAGATGAGAGCCGCCTGCAGAAACTCCTTCTGATCAATGTAGTCCAGAGGAACTGTCCTATCGATCTCCATGAGTCTGTCCTCTACCTGTTTGATTATACCGTTGAGCCCCATCTGGAATATCTTTTCAAAATTGACGATCCCTACTTCTGACCAATGAGTCCAGAGAAAAGTACCTTCATATTTCCAGTATTTTCCCAAGGTATCTCCAGTAAACATCGCTTGCTGCCGGTCGCTCATGGATTTTCCTTTCCAGTACTCGCAAAGTTCTGCCAATTCGGCCCGACCAGCATCGTCCAACAGGGTCTGACCCTCTTCACCGCTTACGATCCTCGAAACAGTCCGCCACATTTGATCTATACCATAGTAGATCCCTTCAGGTGTAGCAGCATGATTGCCAACGATTCTCTCCCAATCCTGAATATAAAGATCCATTTTGGTCAGGATATTTGCCAAAGCCTTAGCCCTTCGTATAACCATAGGCTCTCCGTCAGTCTGTTTATATGACTCGGTGAGAAGACGCGATCTCTGCAAGTCTAATTTGACCTCAGGACGATACATTCCTCGTGCTGCGTCATCTTTTTTAGTTCCAGCCCGGACATTGCGAACCGTCTTTGGAACAAGTTTGCTTTTTAAGAATTCTACTTTTGTTTCCATTCTATTATCCTCCTACTATAAGGTTAAAATTATACAACTGCAAGAAGGCATTACACATTCTCAAACATGTCAAAATTCAACAGGGCATCCTATATGGCATAAGCAAACCACATCATAATAACTATGATTTATATTCAATTCTAAACCAATTTTGTGAAAAAGCAAAAAGAAAAAAATCGAACCTTTATCTAAAGCATTCAAACGGAAAATCAAAGACTACCTGGGACGAGGAAGTGGTTTTTTCCAGTTACTAATGGCAACCAGCATGCCATTATCAACATCAGCTTTGTAAAGTATACAACTCTCTGATCCCTCCCGGTCATCAGGACCCCAGGTAATCGGCCCAGAGAGCCCCCATGCGTCGAAATCCTTTACAGTCTCCATGGCATTCACCAAGCTATCGTTATTCAAGTCTACTCCTGCTCTTTTCATACCTTCTGTAAAAAGCATTGCGTTGACCCACCCAAAGGTATAGTGCTCACTACGCAAAGGTTTTTCTGTGCCAGGTCGCAGTTTTAAGGTTATATCCCTCATCTTTTTAACCGCTGGTGTATCTTCGTACCATGGCCGGAACAGAGTTGCTCCAACAAACCCTCTGGTTGCGTTTCCGCTCAAAACAACAACGTCCCTTTGTGTATCTAAAGATGTCCCTAAAAAATTGGTCTTAAATCCAAACTTCTTGGCTGCTCTTAATAAAAGAGAAGCAGGCGCAATAACATGATGGACTATAACGAAATCGGGCTTGTACCTTTTCATAGAGAGAATCTGGGATGTGGCGTCCAATGCACTGAGATCCAGTATCTCTTCATGAAGCTCAACGCCAAATATCTTTGCCTGTTTCCGCGCCTCTCTTGCCCCTGATTTGCCAAATTCGACATCAGGATACACAACTGCTACATTCGGTTTTTCAGCTTTCATATCCGTAAATATATAATCAAACAATATCTTAACCTGATTTTCGTAGGATGTTGCAAGATGGAAGGTATATCGCTTGAAAGGGTTAAACATTTGCTCAGCGCCGCTTATCGCGACAGTGCAAAGCTTTTCCTTTTGAATTTGAGACTGTAAAACTGTAGCTTCACCCGTAGACGTAGGTCCAAAAAAGGTAAATACTTTGTCTTTATAAAGCAATTTTTTAAAAGCTGCCATTGCCCTGGGTATTGAGTAACCAGTATCCTCAGAGATAATTTTTATTTTCCGACCGTGGATGCCCCCCTGTTCATTTATATAGTGAACATAATTTCGGATTCCCTCCGAAACAGATTGGGAATCTTTTGCAATGGGACCTGTATCGGCGTTTAAATGGCCCATTATGATTGTGTCCTTCGTCACCCCCCTGGTTTCACCCAAAACCGAGGTGTACCAAAGCAACAAAAGTGGTGCTATTAAGATAATACTAATCTTTTTCATTCTTTCTCCTCCTTTATACAGTAGCCTTATCCTTCCCCCTTGAGACTGTGTCGTAATGCTCTTTTTGTCATTGCGAACGACCGAAGGGAGTGTGGCAATCTTTGTATAATCAATAACATATGAGATTGCTTCAGTCGTTTCACTCCTTCGCAATGACATTGTGACACAGTCTCCAAGGCAAGAAAACGTTATTATCTGTAATAAACAGGAACATTATATAACTGATTTGTTAGATGGATACCCTAAAAGCCTGCTCGGTATTGCCATGAGGTAAGTCTTTGTGAGTAAGGATAACTCATTGAGGTCAAAAGTCAACAGTAAAAAAGTGGATAGCTACTGTATAGATAAAATACCCAATTACGATAGAGACAACAGGTAGGATCTAAGGTTTGCTTTTTTGTTTTTTATTCCAAGCTTCACCCTTATATTTTTTCTGTGAGTCTCGATTGTTCCTGGAGACACATTCAGCAATTCTGCTATTTCTTTAGCAGTCCTTCCCTGTTTTACAAGATTTGCTATTTGAATCTCTGTCGGAGTAAGACTTAAATATGTGGATGATAACTTGCGGGAAAATGGCGAAATAATATCTTTAAGATTTAATTCAAGGATGTTTATGTATGCCAGTTGCCTGGGATGCAACTTTGTACTCTTTAACTTCTCCAAAAATGGGGCTACCAGCTCTTTCACATTGACCAATATCTTTTCTTCAATCTCTGTCCTGTCTTCCTCTCTTCTTCTCAGCAAAACTTTTAAAGCAGTATTCATTTCCTCAAGACTCTTAGTCTTAAACTCTAACTCGTTGGTCTTAAGCTGTAAATCTGCTTCTCTTTGTCTTAGAATCTGCTCTGCCCTCTTTTTTTCGCTAATGTCCAAAAATGAACCCATCAAATATATCGCTTTACCCACCTTATCTCGAACCAAGCTTGCCGAAAGCAGAACATCGAACAGTAAACCGTCTTTTCTTTTGCCTTTAAGCTCTCCTATCCAGCTCCCTTTGGAAATCAGAGCTTCTAGTGTTTCTTGAGTCTCGTCTTTCGTTATCCACAGTTCTGAATTAAGCTTTCCTAAAACCTCTTTTTCATCATCATAACCCCACATTTTTACGAATGAATCATTTGCGTACGTAATATGTCCATCAATGCTAAAAAAAGAAATCGCGTTAATGGACGATGCTATGGCATTATCCTTTACTCTCATTGCATCTTCTGCCTGCTTTTGCTTGGTGATATCCCTTGCAACTCCCAGAATTCCTATGGGCTTTTCCGCAGCGTCTTTCAATAAAATCACAGACATATATGTGAGAAAAGCGGTTCCACCTTTTCTCACATGTTTTATCTCACCCTTCCATAAGCCCTGTGTTTTTATTTGATTCGTAGCGACTTTATGCTCATCTGCCTGTCCCTCTCCAAACAGATTCACTGCGTTCATCCCAATCATCTGCTCAGGGGAATAACCATGCATTCTGGCGAAGGCATCGTTCACATATGTCAGTTTTAGTTCTAAGTCACTTATGGCTATGCCATCTATGGATTGCTCAACAGGAAAACTCAGTTTTCTTATTTCTGTTTCAACTCTGTCTAATTTCTTTTCTGACTCCTCATGCATTGGTTTTTTGGTCATTAAAAAACCCCACCAGAAGAAATTAATCTATCACCTAACCCTTTACAAAAAATAGATACAATTGTCAAATTTTCTTTTCTTCAACGAGGAAACTACAAGGGCCATTTGGCCATATTTCTGAGTACATACTAATCTTATGGTCTTTGACTATGTGGGCTTTGGGCATGAAAAGGCGAAAAAAGACTGGATTTTGTTCTATAATTGAGGTATAGGTAAGCGTATGGTTAAGTAACGATGATAATTTTGTAAAAGTATTACTCCAAACCTTTTGTGCCTCTTTCGTACCAAGAACGTTATCATAAATTTTAGCCCGTATTTTAAGATGAAAGGAGGAAAATTATTATGCCAGAGAAGAAAGTGGGTGAGGTGATTAAATTTTTTGCAAAACCGAGTGTAGCTGCAATAAAGATAACCGAAGGCACTCTAACTGTCGGTGATACAATATTCATTAAAGGGCATACTACAGATTTTCAAGAAGAGGTTAACTCGATGCAAATCGACAATGTGCCGGTGGAAAAGGCAGGAGTAGGACAACTTATTGGAATCAAGGTCAAAGACAGAGTGAGAGAAGGTGACACAGTTTACAAGGCTGTAGAAGAAGATTAACTGTTTGGCATTCTTATGGAAGGAGTGAATGATGCCTATCTCAAATAGAATTAAGACTGGCTTAGAAAAGGGCTCTTGGATAAGAAAGATGTTTGAAGAGGGCGATAAGCTAAAGGCAAAACTGGGAGCAGATAATGTCTACGATTTTTCTCTGGGTAACCCCTTCGGAGAACCCCCCCCTGAGTTCTTGAACGAGTTGAAGAACCTGGTAAACAATCCAACCCCGGGAATGCACCGTTATATGCCCAATGCAGGTTTTGTAGAGACAAGAGAGGCTATAGCCAGGGTTTTAGCAGAAGATTCAGGTATGGATTTTAAGTGGGATAACATCGTTATGACATGCGGTGCTGGTGGCGGACTCAATGTAGTCTTAAAAACCCTTATTGATCCAGGGGATGAGGTTATAGTACTCACTCCATTTTTCGTAGAGTACAGGTTCTATATAGACAACCACAGTGGTGTATGCAGGGAGGTGCCTACCGATGAAAAATTTGACATCGACCTGGAGAAATTAAACCAGGCTATTACCTCTAAAACCAGGGCTATAATTATAAATTCTCCCAATAATCCTACAGGAGTGGTTTACAGTTTAAAATCTCTGGAAGAGCTTGCAGGACTTCTAAGAAAAAAGGAAAAGGAACTGGGTACTGTTATATATGTAGTCTCCGATGAACCATATAAGAAGCTGGTCTATGACGGTTTAGAGCCTCCAAATGTATTCAGGCTTATAGATAATAGTATTGTGGTCACCTCCCATTCAAAGGACCTATCAATCCCTGGAGAGAGGATAGGTTATATAGCCGTCAATCCAATTGCAGATGATCTTCAGGACCTGATTAATGGTTTCACCTTCTGCAATAGAGTTATAGGATTCGTGAATGCGCCTGCTTTAATGCAGAGGGTTGTAGCCGGATTGCAGAAAGTATGTGTAAACGTGAATGATTATCAGGAAAAAAGGGACCTGTTCTATAACAGCCTGACTGAGATGGGCTATCAGATGGTCAAACCTCAGGGCGCATTCTATCTGTTCCCCAAATCCCCCATACAGGATGATGTGGCATTTGTCAGGGAGGCACAGAAGAAGAATATTCTGATTGTTCCGGGAAGTGGTTTCGGGACACCCGGTTATTTTCGCATTGCATACTGTGTTGAGAAGAAGGCTATAGAGAATTCCCTTCCAGGTTTCAGAGAACTGGCAAAGGAACATGGCATAGCGTAAATAAGTAGGGGCAGGTTTGAAACCCTATAACAAGCTACAGGGAATTATCAAGTTAAAAGGGGAAAATAATTGGGCTATTTCAGGAAAAACATAGAAAATATGGAGGGGTATCAGCCTGGAGAGCAACCTCAGGACGGGAAATATATCAAACTGAATACAAACGAGAACCCATACCCCCCTTCTCCAAAGGTTGCAGAAGCAATAAAAAAAGAAGCCAATATCTCAATCCGTTTATACCCGTCACCTATGGCTGATTCACTGAGGAGAAAAGCAGCAGAGGTCTATGGTGCCAAAGAAGAGAATATTCTGGCGGGAAACGGGGCTGATGACCTGCTCTCTATCCTGGTCAGATCATTTGTAGGGAAAGGCGACATGGTAGTCATACCTACTCCTACTTACACCCTTTACGATACTCTGGTGGCAATTCAGGAGGGTAAAAAATTAAACGTACCATTTACTGAGGACTTTGAAATCCCGGAAGGGTTTGTTAAACGAGGTGCAAAGCTGACCTTCCTTGCCAATCCCAACTCCCCTTCCGGAACCTTTACCCCGGTAAAAAAGATTGCAGGCATTGCTAAAGAACTGGAAGGGGTATTGGTTGTAGATGAGGCATATGTAGATTTTGCTTCTGAGAGCGCCATACCGTTGATCAATGAATATCCGAATATAGTAGTGCTGCACACCTTTTCAAAGTCTTTTTCACTGGCAGGTATGCGTATTGGTCTCGCATTTGCTAACCGTAACCTGATACAAGGAATGGCAAAGATAAAAGACTCGTATAATCTCAACAGACTGAGCATAGCTGCTGCCACTGCTGCCCTGAACGATATGCCATGGATGGAAAAGAATGTGGCAAAGATAAAGAAAACCAGGGGTGAACTCAGTACATCTCTGGCTGAATTGGGATTTAAGGTATATCCATCTCAAAGCAATTTTGTCCTGGCAAAGATTTCTGGCAGAAACTTAAAAGGCATATATGAGAAGCTGAAAAGAAGGGGTATTCTGTTAAGATATTTCGACACCCCTAAACTTCAGGACTGTCTCAGAATCACTGTTGGCACCGATGATGAGATAGCAAGGTTGCTAGAGGAACTCTCGGAGATACTAGAAAAGAAGTAGGCTCAATATGTCAAAATGGAGGGAGATTGCTGATATAAGATTCTTTTAGTGAACACCAAAGTTGAGGTAAAATACAAAGGTAGCAGGGATTCCAGGGACAGGGATTCCGGGGACAGTATACTTAATACTTGACAATTTGGGACAATACCGGCAATAATCCAGGCATGGCAAGGATAGCAAGAGTCGTCATACCGGGAATACCTCACAACATCACCCAGCGGGGTAATCGCCGGATGCAGACTTTTTTCTGCGACGATGATTATCA
>JBFLWQ010000041.1 GCA_040757775.1 Thermodesulfobacteriota bacterium | reverse complement strand
ATGGAGAGACCATGCCGATTGCAGATAACAAGACTGCTGAAGGGCGCAAGAAAAACCGGCGCATAGAAGCCAACTTTGATACTATACTAGTAATCAAGAAATAAGGGAGATTCCCGGATAATCAGTAAGAACTCAATTGATCCACGCAAATCTGTTCGATCTTCATGGGAGGGGGGCTTACCGGAGGGTGCAGTCCCCTTCCGGTTTCTTATAAAAAACAATCTAAGTAATGCATTACGAAAAGTGTTCAAAGCTCAGCCTTCTGAGCCAAAACGCAACTGAAAAGAGAAATACCATGTGTAGGATTAAAATATCACTCATCACGCTAATCTGCTTCATCCTGACGGCATGTACCACGGTTCCCATCACCGGCAGACAGCAGCTCAATCTGGTTCCGGATTCCTCTATGCTTTCCATGAGCCTTCAGGAATACAACAAGTTTCTGGATCAAAACAAGTTGAGCAAAGATACGGAAAAAGTGAATATGGTCAGAGAAGCCGGTGTCCGCATTCAGCGAGCGGTAGAAATGTATCTCACCCAGAACAATATGAAGGAAGAGCTGAAAAATTATGCCTGGGAATTCAACCTGGTGGAGAACAAAGAAGTGAACGCATGGTGTATGCCCGGGGGAAAGGTGGTTGTTTACACCGGCATTCTTCCCTATACGCAGGACGAAACCGGCCTAGCGGTGGTTATAGGTCATGAAATCGCGCATGCAGTAGCCAAGCACGGCAATGAGCGGATGAGCCAGGGGCTTCTTGCAGAAATGGGTGGCATTGCCCTTTCCGAAGCGCTGAAAACAAAATCCAGCGCAACACTGCAGCTTTGGATGGCCGCTTACGGATTGGGCGCCCAGTATGGCATATTAATGCCCTACAGCCGCCTTCAGGAAAATGAAGCAGATCACCTGGGACTGATTTTCATGGCCATGGCCGGCTATGACCCCAATGCGACTGTTCCCTTCTGGCAACGCATGTCAGCCCAGAAAGGGGGCTCGGCCCCGCCTGAGTTTTTGAGCACCCATCCGTCGGACAATACGCGCATCAAAAACATCCAGTCCCTGATACCTGATGCCATGAAGTATTATAAACAAAAATGAACCCTAGCTGAAAAGGGGGGAAAAGGTGGGAATCATCAAGGAATTTAAAGAATTCGCTATGCGGGGGAACGTCGTTGATATGGCTGTTGGAATCATCATCGGAGGAGCATTTGGAACAATAGTTAAAAGCCTCGTCGATGACGTTTTGATGCCGCCGATTGGTTTGCTCCTTGGCGGGATCGATTTCTCCGACTTTTTCTTTGTTCTCAAGCAAGGTGCCAAAGCTGCCGCTCCTTATGCGGCTCTGGCAGATGCTAAAACAGCGGGGGCAGTAACAGTCAATTACGGTCTTTTCCTGAATGCGGTTATCAGTTTCTTAATCGTTGCGTTTGCTGTGTTTATGCTTATCCGGAGCATCAACTTGCTAAGGCGTCAAGAAGAAACACCACCCGCAGAACCTACCACCAAGGAATGCCAATATTGCATGTCAACGATAGCAATCAATGCAAGCCGTTGTCCCAATTGTACATCAGAGCTCAAGTTTGGATAATATTGACGCAATGCCCAACTATTGGATCAACCGTACGGTACGGAGGGCACGGCACAGTGCAACGGTTACCACGAGCGCTTATGCCTGCCTTCAGTTACCCATGGCGCTGAGCCTATAGAAAAAGCCTAGGTTTTTCCAATAATTACTTTATTAGACGGCCGATTTATGGTATTATCATCATAATAGATTATTATTAATGCCAGGGTATTTGAGGAAACGCAGGAGTACGATTTACTACAACCGATGGAGACTTGGTTTATATTAGTCATTGCGAATCCGCCAGAGGCGGATGAAGCAATCTCATAATGTGTTGATTATCAAAGAGATTGCCACGGCGTGCATACGCCTCGCAATGACTGAAGGCGAGTTTTTCAAAGGTCTACGATGATGAAGGAGTGTAACACATGGAATTAGGATTTAGGAACAGGTTTATGGGTTTGTGGAGAAAATACTTTGATGGCGCTGAGCTCCCGATTACATTCTATTATACTGACCAGGAAGGGCGTGGTGAGCTGGTGCATGCACCAGCAGCAGACCATCAATGTTTAATTGGGGTTTTGGGTAAGGTCTGGAAAGGACAGTCATTGTCTTTTGGGGCGAATTCTTTCGGCTGCAGTGGTGGGAAGAGATACCTGGGGTATACTCAGGAACTGAGACCAAACTTCGAGTACTTCCTTTCCTGCGGGATAGAAGGAGAGTTGGAAGGAGAGCGTTATAAAAAGACCCCGGAAATAGTAAAGCAGCTTATGAAGGAAAGCCCTCATTTTGAGGCACCTCACAGGTATATTGTATTCAAACGGTGGGATAAGCTTGAACAGATAGACGAGCCTGAAGTAGTAATATTTTTAGCCCGCCCGGATGTTTTGGCAGGTCTTTTTACCTTGACTGGTTTTGAAGAAACCAATCGAGAGGCAGTGATTGCTCCTTTTGCCGCAGGTTGCGGGTCAATTGTCCTATACCCATATATGGAAATCGACAGAGACCATCCCAGGGGTATCCTTGGAATGTTTGACGTTTCAGCACGGCCATACGTGCCAAAAGATACACTCAGTTTTTCCTTACCAATGAACAAGCTCAGGAGTATGGTTGACGATATGGAGGATAGCTTTTTGACTACGCAGAGTTGGGCAAAGGTTAATAAGAGGATTAAGAATAATAAGGTTTAGAATTTAGATAGTATAAGTTTTGTATATGGAAAAACAGAGATTCAAGGTATTCCTAATTATTTCTATTACCGTTCATCTATGCGTCATTTTTCTTGTAGGCAGCATTTCCTTTAAACCCATTAAAGGTCGTACTCTCACAGTAGAGATACCGCCTCTATCTTCTAAACCTGAAGAAAAATCCTCAAATACCAAATTTGCTAAGCAATCAATAAAAAAAACACTCCAGTTAACCTCTATTCATATGGAGTCAGTTAATAATATTATTGAGGGTTATAAAACCAGGAAACCTTTATCTTCCAAAAGAGAAGATACAATCCTGTTGAATACCAGAAACCCAAAATATATTACCTATTCATCTAAGATTAAAAGGAAGATCGAATTGGTATGGGAGTATCCCCACAAGGCAAAAAAAGAAGAAATGAAAGGAAAACTAACTTTGATGTTTTCGATTTTAAGAAATGGCGAACTTGAAGGGCTTCAACTCTTAAAGTCTTCTGGATTTCCGATTCTTGATAACGGAGCTTTTAATGCAGTCAGACTTGCAGCTCCTTACTATCCCATTCCACAGACGATGGAGATTAACAAATTAAATTTTATAGCAACATTTGAATATCGGATAGACTATTGATATACTGAAACCTTTGCACAACCTGCCAAGAGCTTCTTCAAAACTCTCGGCTTATGTGCCCATCTCCCATGATGCTAGATATTTTTCCTGTTCTTCTGTTAAGGTATCTATCTCTATACCCATGGACTCCAGTTTGAGTTTTGCTATCATCTGGTCTATTTCTACAGGTACACTATATACCTTATCCTCAAGCGTCTGATTATTGTTAGTCAAATACTCTGCTGATAATGCTTGATTTGCAAAGCTCATATCCATAACACTTGATGGATGTCCCTCTGCTGAAGCAAGATTGATAAGTCTTCCCTCTCCCAGTACATTTATCCTGTGATTATCAGACAAGGTGTACTCATCAATAAAATCTCTAATCCTCCTTTTGTTTTTACTGATTTTTTCCAGCCCCTGCAATTGCAGCTCCACATTAAAATGGCCGGAGTTAGATACGATAGCGCCATCTTTCATTGTCAGGAAATGTTCTGTTCTTATAACATTGATGTTACCCGTAAGAGTACAGAAAATATCCCCTGTTTTGGCTGCGTCTGCAATCGGCATTACCCTGTATCCATCCATAACAGCCTCCAGTGCCCTCAAAGGGTCTATTTCAGTCACTATTACGTTGGCACCCATCCCCCTTGCTCTCATAGCCACACCCCTGCCACACCAGCCGTATCCGCATATCACAAAGACTGCCCCTGCCAAGAGGCGGTTTGTAGCACGAATAATTCCATCGATTGTACTCTGTCCGGTTCCGTAACGGTTATCAAAAAAGTGTTTTGTATCTGCATCATTGACCGCAACAATAGGAAACTTTAATACCCCTTTGTCTGCCATAGTTCGCAGTCTTATGATTCCTGTGGTAGTTTCTTCGGTCCCTCCGACTATTCCATCAATCAGCTCTGTTCTTTGAGAGTGTATAGTAGAAACCAAATCAGCTCCATCATCCATGGTAATCATAGGTTTCATGTCCAGGACTGCGTTGATGTGCCTGTAATAGGTGTCGTTATCTTCTCCCTTCCTGGCATATACAGGAATCTCATAATCCTTTACTAAAGATGCTGCCACATCATCCTGGGTACTAAGGGGGTTAGATGCGCAAAGGGAAACCTCTGCTCCCCCGGCCTTCAAGGTTCTCATCAAACTGGCAGTTTCCGTTGTAACATGAAGACAGGCACCCAATCTTATACCTTTCAACGGTTTTTCCTTTTCAAACCTCTTCTGTATTAAGTTCAAAACAGGCATGCTCTGGTTTGCCCACTCGATCCTGAGTCTTCCTTTTTCTGCAAGGTTCATATCCTTTATGTCAAAATCCACTCCAACCTCCTTATATTAGTTAGAGAGCGGAAGAGCCGAAGAATAGTTTCTGTTCCTCAACTCTTAAACTTTTCAACTCTTTAACTCCTCAACTCTTCATATACCAGCAGCCTTTTTCAGTATGTCAACCTTGTCGGTCTTTTCCCATGTAAAATCAGGGTTCATCCTTCCAAAGTGGCCATAACATGCGGTTTTTTTATATATGGGTCTTAATAAATCCAGGCTTTCTATTATCCCTGCAGGCTTCAAAGAAAAATGCTCCGTCACTATCTCAGCAATTTTGTCAGGTGATATAACAGCTGTACCATTGGTATTTATCATCACTGAAACGGGCTCCGCTATACCAATTGCATAAGCCAGTTGGACTTCGCATCTTCTTGCCAGCCCTGCTGCTACCAGATTCTTAGCTATGTAACGGGCCATGTATGAGGCACTTCTGTCGACTTTAGAAGGGTCCTTCCCAGAAAAGGATCCGCCCCCATGGCTTCCCTGTCCACCATAGGTGTCAACGATTATCTTTCTGCCGGTCAAACCACAGTCGCCTTGAGGACCACCAACAACAAATCTTCCTGTCGGATTAATGTAATACTTGGTCTTTTCATCTAAGAGATCTTCTGGGATAACCTTTTTTATGACCTCTTCGATTATGCCTTCCTTCAATAATTGGTATTTCACGTCCGGAGTATGCTGAGAAGAGATAACTACTGTATCGATCCGTATAGGTCTATCATCTATATACTCGATAGTGACCTGAGATTTTCCGTCTGGTCTTAGAAAGTCAACTACCCCTTCTTTTCTAACCTGAGCCAATCTCTTGGTTAGTTTATGGGCATAGGATATGGGCATGGGCATAAACTCAGGGGTTTCATCGCAGGCATAACCAAACATCAAACCCTGATCACCAGCCCCCTGTTCTTTTCCATTGGATGAATTTACTCCAAGGGCTATATCGGGCGACTGCTGATCAATAGAGGTAATTACAGCGCATGTTTCCCAGTCAAAACCCATGGATGAATCGTTATACCCAATCTCTCTGATCGTCTCCCTGACTATCTGAGGTATATCCACGTAACAAGAAGTGGTAATCTCTCCTGCTATTATTGCTATTCCCGTTGTAACCATGGTTTCGCAAGCAACCCGCCCTTTAGTGTCCTGAGCAATAATTGCATCCAAAATAGAATCAGAGATTTGATCGGCTATCTTATCAGGATGCCCCTCTGTTACTGATTCTGAAGTAAATAAAAATCTGCTCATTGACATAAAAATATCCTCCTCAATCTTGATGGCTTCGTAAAAAGTTCAGTTTGCATTCCTCAAATCCTTAAATTCCATGGGGAAGCGTTTTATCATCTCTTCCTTAACAAAGGATTTGATCTCAGAAGCGGTTGAAAACCCCATAATGCTGTCCAAGAGTTCTTTTGATTCTCTGTGTGTTATAGAACGTATGATCTTTTTAACTCCTAAAACCGACAGGGCATTCATACTCAATTCATCTAAACCCATTCCCAGAAGAATAGGGATATATAATGGTTCTCCAGCCATCTCTCCACACATTCCTACCTTGATGCCTGCAGCATGTCCACAGTCAACCACATGTTTTATCACTCTTAAGACCGCTGGATGCAGGGGTTCGTAAAGATAGGCTACATGCTCGTTTACTCGATCGATTGCCAGCGAATATTGGATGAGATCATTGGTTCCGATGCTAAAAAAGTCTACTTCTTTAGCCAAAATATCAGCCAGAGTAACGGCTGATGGGATCTCTATCATTATCCCGATCTTGATATCAGAGTCGAAGGGAATACCCTCTTTTTTCAGCTCTAATTTTACCTCTTCTAATATCTCTTTTGTTTGAAGGATTTCACTAACCCCTGAAATCATGGGAAACATAATCTTGATCTTTCCGTAGTTGCTGGCCTTTAAAATGGCTCTCAGCTGGGTCTTGAATATACCAACTTCTCTTAGACAAAATCTGATAGCCCTGAGTCCCATAGCAGGATTCATCTCTTTAGCCAGATCAAGATGAGAAATGAATTTGTCTCCACCAATATCCATGGTTCTTATGGTTGTATAGGAGTGTAATCGTTCTACAACACTCTTGTATGCCTGAAACTGTTCTTCCTCCGATGGGAGTTCCTTTCTCCCCAGGTATAAAAACTCGGTTCTATATAAACCTATCCCTTCTGCCCCATGTTCCAGAACCGACGGAATTTCTTCAATCAATTCTATATTCGCTACAACCTTAATTCTATAACCATCCAACGTCTGAGCAGGCAGGTCTTTATATTTGAATAGTTCTTTTTCTAACCTTTCATAAATTCGTTTCTTCTCTAAATACTCATTCAGTACCGTCTTTGTAGGATTGATTAACACTATGCCTGTATTACCATCAATTATAAGGGAATCCCCAATCTTCACCTCTTGGGTAATACTTTCTAACCCAACCACAGCCGGGATCTCCAACGCCCTTGCCATAATTGCCGTATGGGATGTCTTCCCGCCTATATCAGTTGCAAACCCTACAACCTTATCCCTTGTCATCTGTGCTGTATCAGCCGGTGACAAATCATGGGCAACAATAATAACCTTTTCTTTTAAATCAGAAATACTATCCTGTTTCTTTCCTAAGAGATTTCTGGTAATTCTTTCTCCAATATAATCAACATCACTCTTTCTTTCACTCAAATACTCATCATCTATATTTTTGAATGCCCCTCGAAGCTTTTGCAGGGTAATCTCTAATGCCCATTCGGCATTTATTTTTTCTTCTCTTATCCTCCTTATAGTTTCGTCAATAAGCATTCTGTCTTCAAGTATCATAAGCTGTGCGTCGATAATGTAAACCACCTCTTTGGCATCCTGACTGAGGATATTATCCTTTACCTTTAAACACTGCTCTTTTGACTCTTCAACAGCAATTTTAAAACGCCTCTCCTCTCCCGGTACCTCAGCTTCATCAATAAGTCGATATGCAAATATATCTATCCTATCCCGCTCAATTGGTTGAGCCTTCCCAATAACTATTCCAGGAGATCCTCCGATACCCTTTATCACATAGTCTTCTTTCCTTTTAAGTTCCATCCCTATTCTTCTCCAAATCTTTCCTCTATTAGACGGCCCAGTTCCTCTATAGCTTCTCTGGCATCTCTGCCTTCAGCTTTTATAACAATCTCGCTTCCCTGTGAAGCAGCTAGCATTAATATTCCCATTATACCCTTGCCATCAATCTCCAGCCCATCTTTTTTAATGCTAATATCTGAAACAAATCTATTTGCCGTTTTAACAAGCTGAGTTGCAGGCCGAACATGGATACCCAGTTTGTTCTTTATAGTAAAGGACTTAGTTTGAACTGGCATTTCTTTCTATCCTTAAACTTATTATAGCTAATCATATCTTCTTCCTGAGCTTTGCTCTCTCAAGCTAACCTAATCCATGGATTTTCTTTAAAAATTTCATAGAATTAGGTTCTTTTCCCATTTGGTACTGTATGAAATTGGTGATGGCCTCTTTACTTTCCATTAACGCCTGCTTTGAAAATATCAGCCGATGAATTTTTCTGAAGTCCATATCTCTGGCTAAAAGCAGTATCTTCAAGGTTCCTGGAGATATGGGAGATAGGTTTCCCTGCCCAGGTGAACACCTATTACAAACTATCCCTCCTTTAACTGGACTGAACCAGAACGTCTCGCCGTCAGAAAGTCTATGTCTACATGTCAGGCACCCCTGTAATTGAGGTTGGTAGCCAACAAGAGAAAGGAGGCGGATCTCAAATATTCTCGCAATTTCTTCACCAAATTTGTGACCGTTAACCAGGGACAATGAATCAACAAGGAGATTAAAAACCTCATTATTTTTTTCTCTCTCACCAACTAATTCATTAATCAACTCAATAAAGTAGCTTCCATATGCCATCTTTTCGATATCTTTATAAATTTCCATGTGTGTTTTAATAATGCTGCAATTGTTTATCCTTGCCAATTCCAGGTTTTCTTTTTGAAAGAAAAGAAGGCTGATATAGGAAAACAATTCAAGAGTATTGCTAAACCTCTTTTTGCTCTTTTTCGCTCCTTTTGCAATACCTCTCAATTTTCCAAAATCTCGGGTAAAGAAGGTTACAATCTTATCGGACTCGCTAAAATCCATGGAACGAATAACGATAGCATCGGTTCTATAAAGAGGCATAGAGAAGGAATCCTTCTGTCTAAAAAATATCCTTTGAAATCCAACGTCTCCATTGCAATGCATTGTTGAGCTAATATGTCAAATATACGTCAGCCACTTCTTATATTTCTCCTGTTTCCCGCGTATTATATCGAAGAATATATTCTGAAGGCTTTGGGTAATTTCACCAGGCTTACCGTTACCGATGCTTCTATTATCAACCTCTCTTATGGGAGTAATTTCTGCCGCTGTTCCAGTGAAGAATGCCTCATCAGCGACATACAGCTCGTCTCGGGTAAACCTCTCCTCAATCACTCTTATTCCTCTATCCAAAGCAATAGATATAACTGATGCCCTTGTGATTCCAGGCAGCACGGATGTAAGGGGTGGGGTCTTCAAATCCCCCTTCTGGATGATAAAGATATTTTCACCTGTAGCTTCACAGACGTACCCCTCAGGGTCCAGGATGACCGCTTCATCATAACCATCCTGCGTAACTTCTCTTTTTGCCAAGACCGAATTTACATAATTTCCGCATATCTTTGCCTTGGTCATCATAATATTAACATGATGACGGGTAAACGATGAGGTTTTAACCCTGATTCCGTTCTTCAGCCCGTCATCACCCAAATAAGCCCCCCATTGCCAGACAGCAATAGCAACCCTTATAGGATTGTTTTGTGGATGGATACCCATAGCCCCGTCACCGATAAATACAATAGGCCTGATGTAGCTCTCTTTTAAGCCATTGATCTTGATGGTCTCTATAATCGCATTGGTTATCTCTTCCTTGCTAAAAGGAATATCAATCTGTCCAATATGGGCAGAGTTGAAAAAACGGTCTATGTGTTCTTTTAATTTGAAGATTGCAGAGCTTCCATCATCGCACAGGTAACATCTGATGCCTTCAAATGCCCCTAAGCCGTAATGTAAAGTATGGGTTAAAATATGTATTTTGGCATCGTCCCAATCAACAAATCTCCCATCCATCCATATCTTCTTTAATTTTTCCACCATGGGGGTTTTCCCTCCTTTTAATAACATGAAAATGTCTACTAAGAGTTAACTAGACTATATCATTGCAAATGATAAGTCAAATCTTTTTACCTTATCCAATTTTCAGGGGGAACCGGTGAAGATATCTATCCTGTATTGGCAGGCAGTTGACATAGGGAATATACTATTTACAACCCTCTTTTAAATTCTTTAAACTATCTAAAAAGGGTTTGGTTATAACTCCCTTCTCAGTAATAATAGCCGTTATAAAGGTGTTTGGGGTAACATCAAAAGCAGGGTTTAGAACCTTTACGTTTTTTGGAGCTATCGTTACTCCTCCTATTTGTGTTACCTCTCTTTCATCCCTCTCCTCTATTGGAATCTCTTCACCACTTTTTAGTGTCAGGTCAAGGGTAGATACAGGAGCGGCTACATAAAAGGGGATCCCATGTTCTTTAGCTAGGACTGCTACAGTATATGTACCTATCTTATTTGCGACATCTCCATTTGCGGCAATCCTGTCCGCCCCTACTATTACCAGGTCAATCATCTTCTTCTTCATGAAGTGGCCTGCCATATTATCGGTTATAAGAGTTACAGGTATCTTGTCCTTCATCAATTCCCATGCAGTCAGCCTTGCTCCCTGAAGAAATGGACGCGTTTCGTCTGCAAATACTCTGATATTTTTGTTTTTCTCCCATGCCGCCCTGATAACCCCTAATGCGGTACCAAATCCTGCTGTAGCAAGAGCTCCTGCATTACAATGGGTAAGAATAGTATCATTATCCTTAATAAAGACTTTACCATGAACCCCAATCTGATGATTGATACAGATATCATCCTCATAGATCGCCAGGGCTTCTTCTTCAAGAAGTTCCTTTAAGCCGTCCATATCCAGACCACTATAAGACCGGGCAACCGCCATCATCCTGTCAATTGCCCAGAAGAGGTTGACCGCTGTAGGACGGGTTTTCGACAGAACATCACAAATACCCTTTAGTTCAGCAACAAACTCTTTACGGTCATCTGCTTCTATAGTCTTTGCACCCAAGGCAACACCCATAGCAGCAGTAACTCCAATAGCCGGAGCCCCTCGCACTTTCAAGTCTCTAATAGCCTTTGCAATAGACATATGATCTCTGCATTCAATGTAAACCTCTTCATTGGGTAATTTAGTCTGATCAATCAATACTACAGCATCACCCCGCCATTCTATAGTTTTAAATGCCATTGCTTCTCCTTATGAATCCAATATTGATGGCTTCGTAAAAAGTCCATCTGTCCGCCTGAGGCGGATTGCGCTGCATCCTTCGTCGTTGCAGCGTACCCCTAAGTACGCCTCACTCCTCAGGATTTGCGCGCCTTGCATCTGGTCCGCCTCTGGCGGATTACTTTGCCATCCCAATTTTGACTTTTTATGAGTCCATCAACATTTTTTTTAGGATTTCATTAACCAAATTGGGGTTAGCCTTACCTTTTGTCTCCTTCATTATCTGTCCTACAAAGAAGCCGAACAGCTTGGTCTTTCCCTTTTTGTAGTTTTCCACCTCTTTGGGATTCTCTGCCAGTACCTTTTCAATAACCTCCAAAAGTTCTTGTTGGTCGGTAACCTGCAGAAGCCCCTTTTTTTCCACTATCTTTTCAGGGGGTTCACCTGTAAGGTAGATATCCTCGAATACTGTCTTTGCTATCCTGCTACTGATTGTGCCGTCTTCTATCATCTTCAGCATTCTGGCCAATAACTCAGAAGTTACCTGGCATTTTTCTATTTCTCCGTCATCCGTCTTTAATCTCCGCAATAACTCTCCCATCACCCAGTTACTAACCACCTTTGGGTTTTGATACAGTTTTACACACTCTTCATAATAATTTGCCAGAGATTTAGATGTGGTAAGCACCTGAGCATCATACTCAGGGATCTGATATTCCTTAACAAACCGGTCTCTTTTCTCGTCGGGCAATTCTGGCAGGCTTTCTCTTATCTCTTCTATCCAATTATAATTTACTGCTAAAGGGACCAGATCGGGCTCAGGGAAATATCTATAATCATGGGCATCTTCCTTGCCTCGCATTGATAAGGTAGCTCCTTTTGCTGCATCCCACAATCTTGTCTCCTGGATCACTTTATCCCCCTCATCTAGGGTATTTGATTGCCTCTTGATCTCATACTCAAGGGCTTTCTGGACATTCTTAAAAGAGTTCATGTTTTTGAGCTCTGTCTTGGTTCCAAATCCCACCTGTCCTGTAGGACGAAGTGATATATTAGCATCGCATCGAAAACTTCCTTCCTCCATATTACCATCACAGACATCTAGATACTGCAAAATACCCCTGAGATTCTTCAAGTATTCGCTTGCCTCTTCTGGTGTTCTGATGTCCGGTTCGCTGACTATCTCAATCAGGGGAACACCTGTACGGTTTAAATCCACATAGCTATAAGAAACATCTTCTTCCGCTTCGTCATGGAGTAGTTTACCGGCATCCTCTTCCATATGGACTCGTGTAATCCCTATTCTCTTCGATTTACCATCGGCAACGATCTCAATATATCCATGCTCTGCCAGGGGTAACTCATACTGGGATATCTGGTATCCCTTTGGCAAATCAGGATAGAAATAGTTCTTTCTGGCAAAGCGGCTATAGCGGGCAATCTCACAGTGAGTTGCCAGTGCAACCTTTAATGCAAGGTCCACTACTTTCTTATTTAAAACCGGAAGTACCCCCGGCATCCCTAAACAGACAGGGCAGGTATGGGTGTTGGGTTCTGCTCCAAAGGCTGTTGAACAGCTACAGAATATCTTGCTTTTAGTGAGTAGCTGGGCGTGCACCTCCAACCCGATTATGGCTTCGAACTCCATGTTAATATCCTTTTTTAGCTAATATAATCCAAACTAACCCCCATCATTTTTAACGATTTTTTTGAGCATTGTCAAACACTTTCTGTGTTAAACTGCCTCCAATTATCCTTGACAAATTCAGGTAATTGACCTAATTATAATTGCATAGTTTCGTATTTTGTATTCTGTCATTCCGTGCTTGACACGGAATCCAGTCTTTTAGTTTTCTGGATTCCTGCTTTCGCAGGAATGACATATGGAAACCCTGTAGCAAACTCTAGGAATTATCAAAGGGGTTTCAAATGAATTCCAGCAGCAATCACAGGCTAAGAAATTTCCTACTATATTCATTCAGCATCTTGATGGTTTTACTCACCCCTCACTTCTCAATAGCCAAACAGGTAACCTTTGAAAGAGAGTATACCTACCAGGCAAGTGAGGCTGACAGTAAACTCTCATGCAGGGCTATTGCTTTAGAGCAGGTAAAAAGGCTGCTTTTAGAGGAGCTGGGGACGTATCTTGAGAGCAGGACAGAGATAAAGGATTTTAAGTTGACAAAGGACCAGATTATAACCCTGACAGCGGGGATAGTAAGGACAGAGATAGTAAAAGAGACATGGGATGGTAAGACATA
>JBFLWQ010000040.1 GCA_040757775.1 Thermodesulfobacteriota bacterium | reverse complement strand
CCGCGCAATAATGTTCTCCAGTTCCCGAATATTACCGGGCCAGTTATACTCTATAAGTAAATCCAATGCTTCACTGGATATACTTTTTGCCTCGGCATCTTTTTCTTTCATAATTCTATTTAAAAAATGATTTACTAATAAAGGGATGTCCTCTTTTCTCTCTCTTAAGGGCGGTAAATGTATAGGAACCACTTTTATCCTATAGTAAAGGTCTTCTCGAAAGGCTCCATTGGCCACAGAATCTTCGAGGTTTCTGTTGGTAGCCGCTATGAGCCTGACATCTACGCTTATGGTCTCCGTTCCCCCAACCCTGACCAATTCCCTCTCTTGCAAAAATCTCAAGATCTTTGCCTGGGTAGCCAGGCTGAGTTCGCTAATCTCATCAAGAAAGAGGGTTCCAGAATCAGCTAGTTCAAATCGGCCTAATTTCCTTCCATAGGCATTGGTAAATGCCCCTTTTTCGTGGCCAAACAATTCGCTTTCTATAAGGGGTTCTGGTATCCCTGCACAGTTAATAGCAATGAATGGCTTTCCCTTTCTATTACTATTAAAGTGGATAGCCTTTGCCACCAGTTCTTTCCCCGTTCCGCTTTCTCCTTCAATTAATACTGTGGTTTTGCTGTCAGCAATTTGCTTGATGGTATCGAAAATCTCTCTCATAATCCCTGTGTTACCAACAATATTCCCAAAGCTATAACCCTTATCTATCTCAGACCTCAGTATCTTCACCTCATTCTTTAAGTCCTGAGTTGAGAGGGCATTTTTAATAATCAATCTTATTTCATCAAGGTCAAAAGGCTTGGTTATATAATCATATGCCCCTAATTTCATAGCATAAACGGCGGTTTTAACCGTTTTTGTAGCTGTTATCATTATTACAATTATATCCTTATCTATTTCGTTAATTCTCTCTAATACAGTTAGCCCATCCATTCCAGGCATAATTATATCTAAAAGAACCATGTTAGGTCTAAGTCTCTCAATTATCCTAAGGGCTTCTTCTCCGGTAGCAGCCGTTATAATGTCATACTCCTTGTCGAAGACCATCCTGAGAGATTCCCTGGTACCTAGCTCATCATCTACTATAAGCAACCTCTTCATGCTTGCTCCACAACTATCCAAATTCCCTTATGGGAAGCTTTCATTATTTCATGATCCTTTACTAAGGGCAATAGGCAGCTTTATCCTGATTGCTACTCCCTCTTCACTAAAATTCATTATCTCCATTATTCCAAGATTTTTATTTACTAATCTCTGGGCTAAAAATAATTCTAAATCCAGGATAGGGGGGTAGGTTGATATAGACAAGGTTGTCATTACAGAATGAGACAAGGGGATAATTATCTCTATTGCCTTATTACCCATCTCTTCCAATCCCAACAGATGGTTTGCCTCTCCAAGGTTAAACTCTGACACCCCTGTGGTGATTGATAAAACCTTCCCTTCAGGAACCGTAGTCAGTATATTTGAAAAGATATTATCAAAGATATACAGAAGCTGGTCTTTATCACTCAAAACAGGAGGCAAACCCTTATCGAATTCTCTTAAAATAGCAGATTTACGTTCACCCAGATTGTATGAGTGTTTCTCCACTACCTCTTTAATTAAGCTTCGAAGATCAATTATACAAAATTTAGGCTTTGAGAATTTGGTATATCCTGTAATCTCCTCTACAAGGTTGTTTATCTTCTCTACGTTTTCTCCCACTATTTGATAAAACTGACCTCTAAATTCTGCGTCTTCAAATCTCTCTGGTAAAAGCTGAGCAAAGGTTTTTATAGAAACCAGCGGGTTTTTTACTTCATGTGCCAGACTCGTAATAAGGGTCTCGAAGGAGAACTCGCTGTTTTCTACCCCGCACAATCTCTGTGCGGGGTATTCCTGCCTGTGCGTTGTACCTGTCTGCGTACGGACACTCACAGGCAGGTGCAGATAGGCTTCCGACTTTTCGTCTTCTGAGGGGCTGCTGATTATATTATCGTTAATGCCAAAGGAAAGTTCCCGGTTTGAAATAATCTCTTTATCTGCCAGGATCGCACTGCGGTTTATAACACTCTCCAGTTCTCTTATGTTGCCAGGCCAGTAATAGTTTTTTAATAAATTTAATGCACCTGTAGACAATCTCTTATCCTGTAATTTCATCCTTTGACTCAGGTCATCCAGGATATAGTTTGCAATAGACGGAATATCTTCCTTCCTTTCCCGCAAGGGGGATAGACTGATTGGAATTGTATTTAAACGATAAAATAGATCTTCTCTGAATTCTCCATTATTGATCTTTTCTAATAGATCTCTGCCGGTAGATGCAATTACTCTCAGGTTTAAATCAAATTCCTTTTTCCCATTTGCAGTAATTCTCTGTTCTTCAATGACCTCCATTAACCCCATCTGAATACTTAAATCCGCTCCCCCTATCTCTTCCAGATACAATGTGCCAAGACTTTTACAGGATGCCTCTTTTTTTATTGTAAGCAGTGTGTTTACAAATGATTCCTCGGATAAATTAACACAATTGAGTTTGAAGAACTCCCCTTCACTCCTTAATCCGTTATAGTGAATTATCTTTGCTACCCATTCCTGTCCTGATCCCATTTCTCCTTTAATTAAAACCGGCGCATCATTACCAAGGGCTTTAGAAACTATAGTTAACACCTGTTGTTCTAAAAGGGGTGACTCATAAATCTTTCGGTATTTAACAATATTTCTGGTTTTATGAGTAACTTCGGATAAGGAAGAAATGGATTCCTTTCGGCTTAATAATCTCTGAACTTTTTTCCTGACCTCATAAATACTAAAGGGCTTAAAAACAAAATCGAAATTTCTATGGTCAAAAATATCTACAACCTCTTTCGACGTTCGATATTCCATCATCAGTAATACAGCTATATTTTGATTGTATTCGACTAATCTCTGTAAAAAGCCTATCCTGGAATCCAGTGGATGGACTACTCCCATGATCACAAGCTCTACATCTTCGGTATTAGCCAATGAAAAGGGATTTTCATCAAAACCTGATGTTATAATGCTAAATTTGTCTTTGAATATTATTCTAAGTGATTCTCTTACACTGAGAGAATCATCTACAACCAATATCTTTCTCATATTTTTCTCTGGTTTTGTTAACAACAGGAAAGCTTATCCTGTCAGAAATATCATTTCTAAAAGGGGTTAGCGGCAAATACACACAAAAGGTGGTCCCATTCCCAACTGTACTCTCCACCTCGATATGTCCCATATGCTCTTCAACAATCTTGTGAGATATCGATAGTCCTAAACCACTTCCCTGATGTTTGGTACTAAAGAATGGAGTAAATATATGCTCAAGATCATCCTTCGGTATTCCTTTTCCTGTATCACGTATTTTCATCTGGATATAATCTATGGAATCACGTTTTATTAAAGCGGTTTCAAAGGTAATTATTCCGTTTTCAGATGTAGCTTCGATAGCGTTCAAAAACAGGTTTAAAAGAACCTGCTTGATCTGTTCTTTGTCAATCATTACAGGGGGTATCTCTTTGCCATATTTCCTATCTATTTTAATATCTTTCTTCCTTGCTTCATTGTCAACCAGGAGGATTATCTTTTCTGCCACATCATTGATATCATCCTTGTGGAAGTTGGGTTCTGACGGCCGGGCAAACTCCAGGAGTTCATTTACCAAAGAGCAGATCCTGTCCACCTCACCAGAGGTAACCTTCAGAAAATGATCCCTGAATTCTATATCATCAAACCTTTCCGGTAATAACTGAGTAAAGGTTTTAATAGCAACCAGTGGGTTTCTTATCTCATGTGCCAATCCGGCGGTCAAAGTACCCAATGCCGCTAGCCTATCGGCACGGCGCATTTGAGCCTCAGATTTCTTCAACCCATCGTATAATTGAGCGTTCTCAATGGCAACTGCAGCCTGGTTGCCAAGAGTTTCGAGCAGAGCGATATCTTCATGGGAGAAGATATCCCTGTTCATTTTTTTGCCAATATTACAAAGACCGATCAATTTTTGTCTCGTAATCAGTGGGATGCACACCTCTGATTCCATATCATTCAATCTTTTTATTAGGGTGACCGCGACCGGAATATTCAGTCTCTCCAAGTCTCTTTCCAACTCCTCCTTTACAATTATTTCGCCCCTTTCCTGTAACCACGTTATCAGAGGATCCTCTTTTGCTAAACAACATCGTTCTCTCTTAACCTCATCTAAACCTTTCGATGACTGGATATGATAACCACCCTTCTCCTCATCAAGCAGCAGTATAGATGCCTTTTCAACCACCATGGCTTCTGTAGTGGTATTTATTATCTTTGTCAGCAATGTATCTTTATCGAGGATGGAAATCATTGCTCTGCCCAATTCGTTCAGGGTTTTCTTATAGTCATACTTACCCTTGAATAATATCTGTTCGATTGTCCTTTCAGCACCCGGCTTTAATTTAGGGAAAACAAAGGTTGCCACTATAAACAACACTAAGATAATAAACGAGAATAAATGGTTAATAGAACCAAAGAAGAAGTTTTGGCCAATATTGGCGATTAGAAGCAAGGGGATTGACAACAAGAATACCAAGAAAAAGTATGCCATGCCTTTTTTGATAAAAATATTAATATCCATTAAGTTATGTTTAACTATTGCAACGGCCGTAATACTCAGATAGAAAACATTAGCCAAATTTCCGATAGGGTAGATATCAACCCCGAACATGGGCAGGAAACTAAAAGATCCTACTAAAACGGCTAATCCAAATCCAAAAAGTACATATCTGAGACGGTTTCTTTCAACATTGGACTCTGTAGTTTTGGATTTTCTATAGACCAAATAGAGCCCATAAAACATGAAATAAAAAAATGTCAACATAAAGGGTAAATACAAGGGCCCGGTCTTAGGATAGTATCCCCATTGATATTTATGGAGACCAGGCAGCACAAAGTAAGGTGTCCAATTAAAACACGAGAATAGAATGCCTAATATATAGCCTGCGTAAAGTAATATTTTTCTATTTTTATTCTTGTCCTTTGTCAACGTCAAAAACCAGTGAAAAGCAGTATACGGCATAAAGATTAATCCTGTTCTGAGAACATTTGCCCATTGCTCAGCAAAAGATTTATCCGAAAAAAAATAGAGTCCAAAAATCTCAGAACTCCAGACAACCATGCTAAAAGTCATTACAAAAAAAGTCTTATTTACCGGATTCTTTCTGTCATTCAAGTAAACAAAAATACCTAATCCAAGATTAAAAACCGCTGCAATTAAACAAGACTGAGCAAAAAGATTCATAATAAAACCATTAGGTATTAGGGTTTATATTTGGTAAGGGCTAAAGAGACATTTATCCCACCATACCCGTAAGAGTTTACCAGGACGTTATTTACTTCTTTCTCCCTGGGTTTGTTTGGAACATAGTCCAGATCGCACTTTGGATCGGGAAACTCATAATTTATGGTCGGGGGGATTATACTATTCTTGATGGTCAGTACAGTAGAGACAAACTGAAGCGCGCCGGCTGCTGCGAGCGGTTGCCCAATCATTGATTTTATGGAACTGATAGGCAGCTTATACGCAAATTCACCAAAAACAAGTTTTATGGCGTTTGTTTCCTTTATGTCATATTCTGGATACGAACTTCCATGGGCATTGAAATAATCTATATCTTCAGGGCTAAGTCCTGCAGCCTTCAACGCAATTTCTATAGCAAGCGCTGACTGCTCACCTGAAACATCGGCATGTATATTGTCATAACCATCACTTGTTGCCCCCGATCCTATAACTTCTGCATATATCTCCACGTCTCTACTCTTAGCGCTCTCCAGACTTTCTAATACCACAATCCCGGCTCCCTCTCCTAATACAGTCCCATCCCTCTTCATGTCAAAGGGACGGCTGGCTTTTTCTGGTGTATTATTCCTGCTGGAGAGGCTGTTAGGCACACAAAAAGTCGCAAAGATATATGGCGCTAATGGTGTTTCTGCACCACCTGCAATCATTACATCAATTTCACCATAACGTATTTTATCAAATGCGTAGCTAATAGCGCTTAAACCGGCTGGGCAACCGGTGGATAGAGTGATAGCTGGCCCCTTAATCCTGTAAGCCTCGACAATTTCACCGGCTAGAGCATGGTGGTGCATATTGGAGGGTGCAAAAGGTGCTATCCTGCGCATCCCCTTCTCCAGGAATCTACTGTACTGCTCCTCCCAATTAACTAAACCCCCTGTTGATGAGCCGATGGCAACCCCGATATTGTGGGCATTTGACGGGTCAATCTGTAATCTTGCGTCTCCTATGGCAAGCTTACTTGCTACAAGTCCAAAGTGAGCAAACCTATTTGTTCGTCTGGCTTTTTTTGGCTCAAGATAATCTTTAGGATCAAATCCATTAACCTCCCCAGCTATCTGAGACGGATAAGTTGACGCGTCAAATCTGGTTACTCTACCGATCCCCGATCTTCCGTTAACCAGTGCATCCCAGAACGCCTCCTTCCCAATCCCATTAGGAGCAATTACACCTAAGCCCGTAACAACCACTCTTCTCTTCAATTATTCCTCCCAGACATGAAAGATTAACTACCGAATTCAAATTGTAAGGCATCTAATATACCTTTTAGATCTTCCGGAAGAGGTGCAGAGAACTCCATATACTCCTCGGTTTTGGGGTGGTCAAAACCCAGAAGACTAGCATGTAATGCCTGTCTATTCAAGCTTTTCAGCCTGTTTCTAAGCCTATCATCTTTTATTGTCGACAGCTTTTTATTGCTGCAATAGACTGGATCCCCTATTATAGGATGTTGGATATCCGCTAAGTGAACCCTTATCTGGTGAGTTCTTCCCGTCTCTAAGCTTATCTCTAATAAAGCAATCTCATCGAACTGTTCGATTACTCTCCAGTGGGTTACTGCCTTCTTTCCACTCCTGGCTTTAGTTGACATCTTCTTTCTATCTACCGGATGTCTGCCAATGAGGGAAGTAATGGTACCTTTTTCATCCTTAAATGTACCGTAAGCAATGCCAGTGTATTTTCTTGTTATAGAATGTTTTTCAAACTGGCTTGCCAGTGATTGATGGGCAAAATCACTCTTAGCTACTACCAGTACCCCTGAAGTATTTTTGTCAAGACGATGCACTATACCGGGCCGAATTACCCCCCCTATCCCTGAGAGGTCACGAGTGTAATACAGAAGAGCGTTGACTAGAGTGCGAGAATAGTTGCCAGAAGCAGGGTGAACAACCAAACCAGCAGGTTTATTTACCAGGATGATAAAACTATCTTCATAGAGAATATCCAGGGGGATATTCTCTGGGCTAGGAGCCGCCGGCACAGGCTCCGGGATGGATACCCTTACTAAATCACCTCTTGTTACCTTGAAGCTGGCTTTAGTGGATATGTCATTTACTTTGATGAGTTTGGTGTCAATTAATCTCTTTATCTGGGAGCGAGAAATTGGTAGGTTCTGTTCTGAGAGAAAGATATCCAGCCGTTTTCTCCCTCCATTATCAGGGACAATGAATTCAAATTTTTGAACCATGTAATTAGTAAAAGGTTACTCTAATAGCTCCGTATTCCAATAAGAGATATCTACCATGTTCAGGAACATTCGCCACTCTTGACGTCTTATGTCCTGGAGGGGAACCTTGAAAAAGGGGGGCCAACGAGGCTTAGTAGGCGGTTTAAGGAGTTTCATGCCAGTCTCATGGAGCCCTCTGCTACCCTTCTTTTTATTACAGGAAAAGCAGCAACAGACTATATTTTCCCAACAACTAGCTCCTCCATAAGCTCTTGGGATAATATGATCGAGACTCAACTCGTTCTTTGTGAAGACAACACCACAATACTGACACGTGTTTCTGTCTCTTGCATATATGTTAGCTCTGGTAAATCTTACCTGGGTCTTTGGTATTCGATCATAGGCTACCAATAGTATAACTCTGGGAATCTTTATCACTCTATCAACCAGACCGATAGTTTCATCGTGTTGTTCAATACTTAAATCACTCCAACTTTCATAATCAAATGTTTCGTACTGAGAATTGACAGCCTTGGCGATTCCCTGGTATAATAATGAAAAAGCCCTTTTCACCGTTGTGATATTGATGGGCAAAAAGGATCTATTCAGAACTAAAACGTGTGAATCGATCATTTTGTAGACACAGCTGAAAGGTTTTTACTTTAAGGGATTAAATCCGATAGGAGAATACTAGCATATAAATTTTTTGTTTGCAAATCAATTTTCGATTAACTATACTAAAATTGCTTAGCACTGAAGTTTTGTCGGTACTTTCCATGGATTACCAAATTATACTCGACTACTCGGTCCATCTCTAGAAATAAGAAATTCCGTTGATGAGATTGAATATATTTTCCCGGTTTATTATCGCATATCTGGCTGTATTCGTCCCGGTTACAGGGGTAAATATATATAACATTATACAGTTACGCCAATTTACCAATGAAACCTATCATATTTTAGATATCGATAATCGTATTACAGACTATGAAAAGAAACTTGCAGATTCTATTCTGTCGCAAGCGCGGTATGAGAGGAAATACATTATCATAAAAGATGATGCACTTTATGACCAGTTCCTACTGGCAAAGATTGACTTCGATAGATATTTTGACGAAGCCATGTCTCTATCAGACACCCCTCAAAAAAAAGGTTTATTTAGAGTGATAAAATACCATCTCAACCGTTATCAGTCCCTTTTTGACAGGGAGGTCGAATACCTGAGAACAGATAAACATTATCCGCAGAAACAATACAGGCAGGAAAAGGAAAAAGCCCTGGGAGGAATAATGAACGGGCTCAAAAAACTAAGAGCGGATACCCAGCAGGATACTTATGATAAGATAAGAAGGTTGGGGGATGCAGGGTCTCGTACCAGCAGGTTAGGAGTGGTAATGGTTGTAGCCGCTTTTTTCTGTGGAATCATTATTGCCCTTTTCATCACAAGGAGTATTACAAAACCGCTCCACAGAGTGATAAGTAAAACCAGAGATATCTCCGGCGGAGTTTTTAAGGGAGACCTACGCCTTTCTTCTCCTCCGGAGATCGGAGAATTGGCGCAGTCATTTAACTTTATGTGCGATAAGCTCCGAGTGCTGGACAGGATGAAATCAGACTTTTTCTCATCCATGTCCCACGAACTGAGAACACCACTCGCATCCATAAAAGAGGCGACTAATCTATTACTGGAAGGAATAACCGGAGAAACGACAGAGAAGCAGAAAAGGCTTCTAACAATCATAGCAGAAGAAAGCAACAGACTTATTGGCCTCGTCAATTCCCTCCTCGACCTTTCAAAAATGGAAGCGGGAATGATGACTCTTGTCTTTGTTGACACAGACATAGATCAATTGATAACTAAATCTGTTCTAGAGATAGAACCTTTGTGCCTCGCCAAGGGTATCAAGCTTGGATTGGATAAAGTTCATGATTTACCCTCTATTAAAATAGACAGCGAGAGAATTCTTCAAGTATTACGGAATATTATAGGAAATGCCATGAAATTCACACCCAACGGAGGCAGAGTCTTTGTGTCTTCAAGACTTATTAATGGGAATATAGAGGTTAGAGTCTCCGATACAGGTCCCGGCATTCCGGAGGAAAACCTCGCAACAATATTTGACAGGTTTCAGCAGGCATCTGTCCTGGGTTCATCTGAAATTAAGGGAACGGGATTGGGATTAGCCATTGTTAAGCACATAATCACGGCTCATGGAGGAAGGGTATGGGCAGAAAGCACATTAGGAAATGGAAGTTCATTTGTCTTTTTATTGCCTGTCTAATATCTTTTACTCTGTTTGCCTGTAATGCATTGAAAGAAAGGGTAAGAGAAAAGGATGTATCCGGGCATCTACTTCACGCAAAGGAGTTGTTAAGACAGGGAAACTACGAAAAGGCATTAGAGGAAAACCAGAAGGCATTAGCCCTTTCAGGGGAAAATCCGCCCGGAGATGAGGCTATCTTCAATATGGGACTTATATATACCCATCCTAAGAATCACAAAAAGAATTTCAAAAAATCCCTTTCATTCTTCCAAAGACTCATTAAGAATTACCCGCAGAGCCCTTTAACTGAACAGGCTAGGATATGGATAGGAGTGCTGCAAATGATAGAAAAGTCGAAAGAGGTTGATGTAGAGATTGAAGAGATGAAAAAGGAGATGTCCCGATGATTACTCTTCGAAAAATATTAGTGGTGGATGATGATAGGAATCTCCTTGAGTTGCTGAAAGTGAGGCTCAAATCGGCAAACTACGCAGTAGTCACCACCGAAGATGGAAACGGGGCAGTAGAGGCTGTAAAAAAACAGATGTTCGACATTGCTATAATTGACCTTCAACTCCCAAACCAGAGTGGCATATACCTTATGGAAGAACTGCATTTGATAAATCCGGAGATGCCCGTTATTATCCTTACTGCCTATGGAAGCATAGAAAGCGCAGTGGAGGCAATGAAAAGAGGGGCATTTAACTATATTACCAAACCCTTTAATCCACAGGAACTGCTTTCACAGATAGAAAAGGCATTGGAGGGCCAAAGGCTTGCCTCGGAGATCAAAAAATTAAAGAGGCTTTTAGAGGGGGAGGTCGATTTCTCAAACATTGTGACAAAAAGCGAAAAGATGCAGAAGATATTGGAAGCAGTATACAGCATCGCCAAAACAGAGTCTACCGTTTATATTCATGGAGAAAGCGGCACAGGCAAAGAGCTTATTGCAAAGGTAATGCACCTTGCCAGCGAAAGAAAAGATAAACCATTCGTAGCCATAAATTGCGCAGCGATTCCGGAAACGCTTCTTGAAAGCGAGCTTTTTGGCCATGAAAAAGGGGCATTTACAGGAGCTGTCAAAAGCACAAAGGGCTTATTCGCTCATGCCAATGAAGGCACAATTTTTTTAGACGAGATTGGGAATATGTCTCTTTTGCTTCAGACAAAGCTGCTGAGAGTGCTTCAAGAGCGACAGTTTTATCCTTTAGGAAGCGAAAGGTCATCAGAGGTGAATATTAGGGTAATCGTCGCTACCAATAAAGATTTGGAGGTAGAAGTAAAGAAAGGCACCTTCAGGGAAGATCTCTTTTACCGGATTCATGTCATTCCGATCCATCTGCCGCCCTTGAGGGAAAGGAAAGAGGATATACCCTATCTTACAGAATACTTTATAAAAAAATTCAGCCGGCAGATGAAAAAAGAGGTGAAGGGCATTACACCCGGCGCCATGCAAAAGCTCATGCTCTATGATTGGCCGGGAAATGTCCGTGAACTGGAAAATACGATTGAATATGCAATGGTCATGACCCAACAGGAGTTAATTATGGAAGATATTGTTCTACAGACAAAAGATGTTCCGGACAAATTGCATCCTCTCAAAGAGGCACGGGATGCCTTTGAAAAAGGCTACATCGTCAATCTCCTCGAACTCACAAGAGGCAATGTCAGCAGGGCTGCAGAACTGGCAGGAAAATACCGGGCCGATTTTTACAACCTCCTGAAAAAGCATAACATTACCCCTATGGATTTTAAAAATAGCTGAACTATTCTGTTTCTGCTTTTCATTAGTTGTATGTAATTTCATACATGCAAATAAGATTGAATTTCCGCTAAACCAATACCGCATTATCTGAATTTTCAAATTCCTTCAGCGTATGAATATCCATACAAAATACTTTTTCTAAAAAGTTAAAAACCAGAGCTGTAATTAATAATTTGCTTTTATTATCAACCAGTTAATAAAATGGCGTCCTTTTTGGCATGCCCTTTGCAATTTTACATCAAATAAAAATTGAATATAAGGAAGGGAAAAGATGAAAAAGACTGTCGTTTTTCTGATGATCGCTCTAATTTTTGCTTCAGGATGTATCACTCTAACAGGAAGGACTGCGGGGCAGACGATAGACGACTCTGCAATTACAACAAAGATAAACATGAAGATAATCGAAGACCCTGAATTGAAATACCTTAAAATTAATGTGGATACCTTTCAAGGTTATGTCACCCTCACAGGAACAGTTCCGAGTAAAGAAGCGGCAGACAGACTGACAAGAATTACCCGGAATGTGGAGGGCGTAAAGAATGTTAAGACAAACCTTATCATCAAGTAGTAGATGAATGTATCTATAGGGAGAGGAGTTATGAAAAAAAGTATAATAATGGCTCTGGTTGGATTTGCCTTAATCGGGACATCTTACTTATTGTCACCGGAAAGAACATCATCAGAAGTGAGTGTTCATGTCGGCATAGGTTTACCTTTGCCGACTGTTGTGATACCGGTGCCGCCCGCAGTGGTTTATATTCCGGACGCGGGTGTTTATTACGCGCCGGATGTGGGCATAGATATTTTCTTTTATTCCGGTTACTGGTACCGCCCATACGAGGGGGGTTGGTACAGGGCGACTTATTACAACGGCCCGTGGGTGTATATGCCTCCCCAAAGGGTTCCAACTTCTCTGGTTCATCTACCGATCAATTATTACAATATTCCGCCGGGTCATCAGAGAATACCGTATGGACAGCTTAAAAAAAATTGGAAGAGATGGGATAAGGAACAACGTGAACACTGGAAACACAGGGATAAAGAGCAATGGGAACCTAGAGGGAAACGTTGAAATTTAACATACGGAGGTAATAAAAAATGGTTAAAAAGTTATCAGTTTATTTGTTGGTTTTTAGTTTGACGTTCTCGCTTTCTTTATTTTTAAATGCATGCGTAAAAAAGGTTCTAAAAGAAGAAGCCGTTAAGACTGAGGAAGAAGTTCTTCCAGAGGAAGAACCAAGAGGAGAATTAAAGGAAGAACCAAAGGTTTCCCAGCCTCTGGAATCAGAGAAGGACGATAAGGCCGCAAGAGAGGCGCAACTAAAAGAAGAAGAGCTCAGGGAACAAAGAGAAAGAGAGGAAGCCGCCAGTAGAGAAGAGGCTGCCAAGATAGAAGCACAACTTAGAGAAGAATTTGAAAATACAGATGTTCACTTCGATTTCGACAAATTCTCCCTCACCAATAAAGCAAGAGAGATATTGGCAAAGAAGGCTTCTTGGCTTCAGGGTCATACTGGTGTGAAGATCAAGATTGAGGGGCACTGTGATGAACGGGGGTCCAATGAGTATAACATGGCTTTGGGGGAAAGAAGAGCAGACAGTGCTATGAAGTACCTGGTCAATGCCGGAGTTGAGGCTTCTAGGGTTGAAACTATTAGTTATGGCGAAGAGAAACCCTTGGATCCAGGACACAATGAGGATGCCTGGGCAAAAAACAGAAGGGCGCACTTTAAAATAGTTTCAGAAATAGTTTCGGATTAAGGATTAATAAGGTAATAATCATGGTCTTTTTTAAAATAACCGGCCTGCAGCGCAGCTTACATGCACGAACACTTAGATGTATTTATAGAAGTATCTTGATCCTTCTGGTCGCAGTATCGTTTATTTTTCTGGGTCATGAATCATTTGCTGCGAACACTTCCAGAACAAATCAGGTTGTCTCATGCCCTGATGATAAAACCTATCTTGTAAATACATCCAGAAGATATCAAGTTGTCGCAGGCACTGATGAGAAAGCCTATCTTGTAGATACATCAACAGGCGCCGTATGGATTCTGACTTATCGTACAATAGCTACGGGACGGGAACCTATCGCAATTCCGTATAAATTCATCAAGATATCCCCAAAAAACCAGCATGAGTTCTTGGTTGAAGACATATCAGGCACCACAAAGCCGATGTGCGGAACCAAATAATGGTGTATCCTGTCCGCTTTATGTTTTTGCAGGATTATATAATTTAAGGTGATTATAAAAGATTTGGCACCAAATTTGTGATATATTTTGTTATCAGATTAAAGATAGATTCTTTTCTATTATTATAACGGAATTCGAGTTCTTTTAAATATAATGGAAACTTTTCTTTT
>JBFLWQ010000039.1 GCA_040757775.1 Thermodesulfobacteriota bacterium | reverse complement strand
GTAGGTCCGCCGCTCGTCTTCTATCCCAGGGGAGATATTCCGACTCCAAATTTACCATTTCTCCGAGGACAGAAAAGTGGACAATTCATTTGTTACAAAAGCGGACAATTCTATTTGTTGACAACAGTCATAACAAAGAGCCATAAAAAAGAGGTAGGATTGTTGGCTATGAATTTGATGTCTGAAGAATTTTAGAAACCCTTTCCTGTATCCTTTTTAATTCCTCTTCATCATAGGGTTTTATATGCTTAAGTTCAGGATCCAGGGGGTTAGATGGGTTAAAGTTCTGGATAGTAAGCTTGCTCGGTCTAACTAGCTGCTCTGCCAATTCTATGATATCATCTTCCCCAAGTAAACCGGGAACGACGGTAACCCTGAATTCATAGGGGACTGTACCCCCTTTCAGGATAGACATACTCTCTCTTATATCCTTTAAATTGACTGGAACACCAGCGCACTTGGAATACCTAATTTCGTCTAATGGAGCTTTGACATCCATAGATATATAATCGATTAATTTATTGCTTAGTAAGTTTTTCAAGACATGGGGGTTTGTTCCATTAGTGTCGAGTTTTATGAGGAAATTTTGAGCCCTGAGCTTACGGATAAATTCCGGGAGAAAGGTATGCAGGGTAGGTTCTCCTCCTGTTATGCAGATACCATCAATCCATCCTCTAAACTTGTCCAGACGATTTAAAATATATTCTATGGAAATGCTTTCATACTTCTCAGGGGTTAACACAAGACCCTGATTATGACAGTAAGGGCAACGGAAGTTACAGTAAGGTAGGAATATTACAGAAACAATCTTGCCATGCCAGTCTATGAAGGAAGTTTCTAAAAATCCTTTAATTTGAATCAATATCTTTCCAGACTGTTTAATTGAGTTAAACTGAAAAACAGGATAAAATTTATTATAATTTTTGAAAGGGCTTTATTCTTCTAAACTGGATTCTCCCGATTTAGCCCCTTCTGAACCATGAAAGATAAATGATTAAACTTAAATGGCTTTGGAATGCAAGCAAGGACCCCTCTATTCTTAAGGTATTCTTCCATATTGATAATTGGTGATCCCGTAATAATGAGAATAGCCATTTTAAGACCCCTTTGGTAAACCCAATCGAGAAGCTCTGTTCCCCCCATATCGGGCATTACAAGATCAGTAATCATTAAGTCGTAAGAGTCGGTCTGTAATTTTTTAAGAGCAGCTATCCCATCCTCGGCAGTGGCTACTGAATAACCTTCC
This sequence comes from Thermodesulfobacteriota bacterium, assembly GCA_040757775.1. Taxonomy (NCBI): domain Bacteria; kingdom Pseudomonadati; phylum Thermodesulfobacteriota; species Thermodesulfobacteriota bacterium. The sequence continues at coordinate 13,658 of JBFLWQ010000039.1, read as the reverse complement.
ATAGTCAGAAGGGCATAGATCATATCTCTAATGCCCTTTTCATCATCTACAACCAGAATCTTATGTGAGTTTTTCGTAGCCATTATTTATAGTATCCCGGTTTATTTACAGCCAAATTTTAAATTTTCTAACACTCTATTTTATTTAAGTATAAATGATATCTTTAATGGAATTTATTGATGTTGGTTTATGAGTTTTTGAATTTCTTGAACTGTGGGCACATCTCCTCTGAAATCAGCGATATGGTTCTCCTCTTCGTCTTCTATAATCAGGGTTGGTGTTGCCATAACACTGTAATATGCCCCTTCTGCTAATCCATCCAAAGTGTCCAGGTTATAATTTGTTACATTGACCCCCTCTTTTTTTAATATAATTCCCATATTCTTTGCAGCAGGACACTTGGGGCAATTAGATTTCCAAAATATCTTTACTGATCCCATAGATATTAATGTTCCTCCTTTCTTTTATTTTCCTTTAACTTGTAGTAAATGGAATTTTTACCGTAAGTTAATAACATCTAACTCTCTCTCCTGTAAGAAGCCATGGTTTCTGAACCGATCGTTGAGTTCTCCCATCTTACCCTTGTTCCAACTTGAGGTCTTCGTGAAATAACCCGTGATTCTTGTAATACCTTCTATCTCGAGGGAACCACAGTATATACACTTTTCGCTTAATCCTCTGGCTGTTTTGCCACAGGATATGCAGGTTGTAAACTCAGGAGAAAACGCTATCTGATCGTTTAGGGTACCTCTAAAGGTTTTTATAACAAAATTTTTCAACGACTCCTTTGATGGCTTTGCCTCACCCAGCCATATGTGGGTTAATGCCCCTGCCTCTATTAGTGGATGAAAAAGACCTTCCTTTCTGACCCGTTCAATTGGATTAACCTGTAACGAGACAGGAAGATATGTGGAATTTGTATAATAAACCTCTTCTCTTGATATGTTCCCTTTGACTATATGACCCGATTCCGGTGAATGGTATTTTAGATCCAATTTAGCAAAACGATAAGCAGTGCTTTCTGCAGGTGATTGCTCAAGAACAAATCTCATTCCGTGTTTTTTGCTTAATTTATCTGCCAATAACTTCATATGGGCGATTATTTTTAAGCCAAATTTCAAAGAAGTCTTAGAATGTTGCAATTCTTCACCTGTATGAATCTTGATCAGTTCATTCAATCCTAACATCCCAATTAAATAAGTAGCTCTATTCATTCTTAGATAGGGAGAGCCATCCTTATCCATAGTAAGTAAGGCTAAAGGGCCTTTTTCTCCAAGTGACAATAATTTTTCTATAAAAGCCTTCTTTTGGAGATGTGCCTGTACTGCCATTTCCATGAATTGAGAGATATTGGAGTACAATTTGGTATCATCTTCCTTTGCCAGATATCCCATCCTAGGTAAGTTTAAGGTTACGTTTTGAAGGGCGGTATATCTCATCTTCCAGGGTTCTTTAGCATCCTCAAGATCAGAAGTTTCCAGTTTGAAGCTTAACCGACAGCATTCCGAAATCTTGGCTGTGTTGCCTCTGTCAAATACAAAGTATGTATTTCCTTTTTCACTTGCAACATCACATATATGGTCTAGAAATGCTTCATGACCCGGTGTTTGAAAGAACTTTTCTGTAATATGGACTAAAGGCTTGGGGAAGAAGAAAGGTCTGCCAACCCCATCTCCTTCCTTAAATACGTCAAAGAGCAACCATACGAACCTCTGGGACTCTTCTAAATAGTACTTATAAGGTTTGCCGGTATAAGTACCACCGGGGCCAATAGCAGGAACATCCTCAAAATGTTTAGGAACTTCCCAGTACAGGTTGATATCTGTGAAGATTGCCTGTCCTCCACGAGCTACTGCCTGCTGGGAAAACTCAAAGATAAGCATCTGGGCTAGCTGTTTTACCTCTGCATCACTTAACCCTGTTAAATAAGGGGCAAAGAACAGATTAACAGCATCCCACCCAATAGCACCAGCAAAATGGCTTTGTAGTGCAGCAGCAAACTTCACCATATGGGCTAGCAGGACTTCTGGATGCTTTGCTGGTTTCGCTATAGAGAGTGAGTTGGGGAGGTTTAGACCAAATTTTTTTATATACTCCAGGGATTGCCCTGAACAATAAGGACGGTCAATAAACCCCAGGTCATGGATGTGTATATCTCCCCGCATATGGGCATCCCCTATCTCTTGTGAAAAGACGTTAAGCAGGGCATATTCCTTTTTAATTACTTCTGCCAAAGTTAGATTTGTAGCTTCAGGACCGTGGGGTACATTGGCATTCTCTTTGTTAGGATGGAGGATGAGCTGATCTACATCATAAAGAGGAACCCCTAAACGGGTGTGCATCCTGCGTGCCTGTTCTAAACCTCTTTCGATGAGTTTGGCATCTACCAATTCCCTTATAAGAGGGGCTGTGACAACTATGATCTTGGAATCAATAATCTGCCTTTCTACTTCTTTACTGATCTCTTCTGCAGTATCAATATCTATATAAGTTTCTCTTACCAGGGCATCTACAATTCGTTGCCTGTTCCAGCCTAAAATGTCCTCTTTAGAGGTACGAACGAATAGTGCCATATCAGTGGTTTCTTCGTCAGTTTTTGTCCTTCTATTTTTAAGATCAACCTCTTTTAAGGTATTCATAAGACGCCTCCACACGTTAGTGGTACAGGGTTTGCTCTAAGGTTTTTAGGCTGTTTATAGCTTATATTGTATGAGTTTAGATATAAACCACAATATATAGTATGTCAAGAAAAAAATACAATAAATAAACTTAATTCACAAAAAATATTTATAAAAAGATTGACCAAGAACCGACAGTCCCTTATACTCTCTCAAATAAATAAGATCAGCGCCCATTAATTCAAATATGACTACACTGCAGTAGACCCTACTGTAGCGGTTCCTCTTAGTTTGAGGTTATTATTCGGTATCCCTTTACCCTTTCTTTGTCATGAGATAAAAGGAGTAAAAATGCGTATAGGCCTAATTTCGGACACTCATATTCCGTATGATGCGAAATCACTTCCCATTCAGGTAAAGGAGATTTTCAGGGATGTAGACGTTATTTTACATGCCGGGGATATTTACTCGTCTGCAGTGCTTGATGAACTTGGGGAAATAGCTCTGGTGCTTGCGGCTAGGGGTGATGATGACTTGTCTTCGTTGAACGGCAGAGTAAAAGAAAGATACGTTCTAAACTTTGAAGGCTTTTCTTTATGGCTTATTCATGTTTTCCCCTACCCTAAGTTACACCCTCTTCTGTATTCTTCGGGTTCTTCCTCCAACCAGGAATTAGAAGGGACGCTTGGGGAAATAATACATGGACATGAAGATGTTCCTGATATCCTTGTTTTTGGTGACACTCATAAGGCTTTATTGTGTAGAACTCAAGGATTCCTTTTCATAAACCCCGGTAGTGCCACGTTCCCTAACTATACGAATGAGTTAGGAACTATTGCTATCCTCACCATTTCCCATGGAAAAGCCGAGGTGGATATTATTCAGCTATAAGGCAACTTACAACAAAAGAGGAAGCTGAAAATTTACTAAATATTGAACACCCGCATAGCATTCTCACCCATGATGAGGCGCTTCTCCCATTCTTCGAGATCCAGCTTCAGCACACCTTGAACAGCCTCAATTGGCTCATACCAGGGAAAATCACTGCCGAAAAACACTCTTTCAGCACCTAGATCTCGAATCAAAGCCGTTATGTCTTTAGGCGGCATTCCGTATCCACCAATAGCCTCGGCTATACATGCGCTCAGGTCAAAGTAAGCGTTAGGATATCCCTTTCTGGCGATAGATATGGCATCCTTATAATAGGGTTTATAAAGGTCAGGCCAATAATGACAGATCCCGGCTCCCATGTTATGGGCCATTACTACTTTAAGTCCAGGAAATCTGATGAGCAAGGCTTCGAAGTGCCGGGGGCTAGAATATTCTACTGCCTTTTTGGGATTGTCAGGATGAGGATGTGGACCACAGTGAAAGATGATTGGTATGCCTAATTCTTGACTGGCTTCATAAGCCGGAAACAGGGACTCATCAGTCGGGTAATAACGACCTATCGGGGGATGAAGCTTCAATGCTTTCGCCCCATGGCTTATGACCTTATCCAGTACCTCTGTCCTCAAAACCTCAGGGCCCATGATAGGGTCAAGAGTTATGGTAGCAAAAAGGTTGGGATTCTCTTTAGCTACTTCACAGCTCCAGGTATTGAGTCTAGCCAGCCTTTCGAGAAGTGTTCTCTGTATTTCCTCCTCTGCTTGATGACGATGTTCAGATGAAAGGTCGGGACGGAGTTTACTCAGTGCAGCATCTCTCATGTAGGCCAGAGGAATGGTATTTACCATGATGGCTTTGGAGATATTAGCCTTCTTCATGGCATTCATGGCATCATCTACAGTGCCGGAATAGGTGGTATAAGAAGGTGTCAATCCCATGGCCAGTCGGCCTGCCTCGGCACTCCGATAACAATGCAGGTGAGTATCAACAACAGGATAGTATTCTTTGGGTGGTGAACCATCTGTTGATTTAGACATGCTCTTATCTCCTAGCTTAATAAAGAGGTAATCTCTGTTCTTGATTCATCTTGGCAACTGTTGCATATGTGTGACTAATCTATTATTTGGGTACGGAAATTTAATAATAAAGTAATGTATCCGACAAGTCAAGGCAGAAAAGGTGTCAGTTATAAGAGATATTTGAAGGGAACAAAAACATTATTTTAGTCATTGACATCCACTGTGCCATTTGATAATTATTCATACTGGAAGAAGGAAATAGATAGTTTTAAAGTGGGAGGTAATTGGGCAGCACCCTTTTGAAGCATATGATTCCATAGGAGGAAAACAGTTAATAAGAAAGGGGGGGGTAGAGAGAGTCTTATAATTGCTGTTGAAGCTATATAACTAAACTGATTAACGGGAGGTAAAATAGAGATGGATATTATCTTGATTTGTCGAGATGCTTTAGAGAATTCGCTCCTTGGCAATATAGCTATGGCTATGGAAGCCAAGAAGAACGGAAGTGATGCAGGAGTTGTGTTTACACAGGAAGCTCTTGCTGCCCTCGCCGGAGGGCCTTTCCGATGGTCGCATCTGTTGGAAAACCGGGATACTAAGATAAAGGTAGCAAAGAATGCAACGGCTATGGGTATCCAAATAGCAAGCGAAAAAGACAAAAGGTGGACTGACATCCACCGTTTGCTCAAATCAGCGAAGGATGCCGGTATTTCACTTATGGCTTGTCCCTTATGGTCACAACTTTTACAAGTAGCAGGTAAGCTTCCCCCTGAAATTAGTCTTGTAGATTCTCAAACGTTATTCAAGGAAATGAACCAAGCAAAAACAATTATAGGAGGATTTTAGCCATGGCATGGTCAGAATGGGAACCCGTTACAAACATGAATCTAAAGGAGGTAGTATACCACAAGAAATACAGGGACGTAGGTGGCGGGGTAGCAAGGATAATGTTTAACCGTCCGGAAAAGATGAATGCTATGACAAACATTGGCTGGGCAGAGATAGCTGAGACTGTTTTGGAAGCAAGCAACGATAAGAATATAGGTGTAGTGGTATACACTGGTGCCGGAAATCATTTTGGTGTTGGTGGTGATATGGAATGGGAAGCCGATGGTGGTCTTCAAGGTCCAGGGGGTATGGCACTGGCGAGTGTTCCTGACTTTGATGGTGCAATTCAAAACTGCCTTAAGCCAGTTATTGCGGCTGTGAGGGGGTATTGTATTGGTGGGCATAATCATCTGGCATATCACTGTGACTTCACTATCGCTTCCGATAACGCCATTTTTGGACAGAACGGCCCCAGGGTTGCAAGCCCCGCCCACGGTTATCTTGTGGCTTCCTCGGCATATGTTTTGGGGCTAAGAAGGGCAAAGGAAATGTGGATGGTCTGCCGTCAATACACTGCCCGGCAGGCATATGAAATGGATCTGATAAATATCGTTGTTCCGGAGGCAAAGCTCGAAGAGGAAGTTGATAGATGGTGTGAGGATCTGTTGGGACTTTCGCCTACTTGCCTCCAGATTGTAAAGCAGAGCTTTAATGCTGTTGGGAATGAGATAAAGTGGACTACCGATAAGATCCTATCTCTTATTGCACCTGACTTCTTTGACAGACCAGAGGTTAAGGAGGCACATGACGCGTTCTTTAACAAGAGGACTCCAAATTTCTGGAAAGACACCAAAAAAGGTTCTAAGTAAGATAGTGTCTCTGAAAATAAAGTGGCAGGGTAGACTAGGGATGTCTACCCTGCCACTTTTCACAATGCCCCCACTTTTATTTTACAATAAAACCTGGACATCAAGAAAAAATCTGAGGGTAGAAAAAATTAGGGGATAAAAGATTGAAGATTATGGTAACAAATGATGACGGAATCAATTCTCAAGGGCTGTCAACCCTGACCGATGCTCTCAGGTCTATTGCGGAAGTATGGGCCGTGGCACCCGATAGAGAAATGAGTGCTGTCAGCCATTCTTTAACCCTACATAAACCCCTTCGTGCAAAAGAGATTGCCCCAAAATACTATTCTGTGAATGGCACCCCAACGGACTGTGTAAACCTGGGTGTTAACAGCATCTTAAAAACGAAACCTGATTTAATAGTTTCAGGAATTAATAAGGGCGGGAATCTTGGGGATGATATTGTCTACTCTGGTACTGTTGCTGCTGCCCGAGAAGGAACTATGCTCGGCATACCATCTTTTGCAATCTCCTTAGTTGCTGAGAAGGACTTTAAATTCCAAACTGCTGCCATCTTTGCTGTAAGACTGGCTGAACATCTCCTTAAAAACAAGCTTCCTAAAGGTACATTTCTCAATATAAATGTACCAAATACTGAGATAGAGGGAACATTCCCATACAGGATTACCAGACAGGGTAAAAGGTTCCACGGCGGTTCTATCGTTGAAAAGGTCGATCCCAGAGGGGAGAAGTACTACTGGTTTGGTAATAACGACCTGGGTTTCGAGGAGATAAAAGACTCTGATTCTCATGCTATTGCTCAAAACTGTATTTCGGTTACCCCACTTCGCCTGGAGCTGACAGATTACTCCTTCTTAGAAGAACTGTCCACGTGGGTTTTATAACAACAGTTGCCAATCCCTTTTTTTTGGAAGAGTTAAATAAAGAAGACAAATCTCAGGGCTCAAATAAGAGTTGTAAAATGACATCAGCATCAGTTAGTAGTTGAGAGGAGGGGATTTTCAGGTGAAAAAGAATGTTAAAAAAACTATATGATTGGGTTCTGCACTGGGCAGAGACTCCTTATGGAACCTGGGCACTCTTTATTTTAGCCTTTACTGAATCTTCTTTCTTTCCTATTCCGCCAGATGTCTTATTAATTGCTCTAGCCATCTCCATTCCCCAAAAATCATTCAAGTATGCGCTGGTATGTTCTATAGGCTCGGTTTTGGGAGGAGGGTTTGGATATCTTATAGGCCTTGAATTTATGGAATTTATAGGAAAGCCTATAATAGACTTTTACGGGGTTAATGATAAGTACCAGTATATCCAGCAGCTATACAACAGATACGATGCCTGGGCAGTCGCTGTAGCAGGATTTACTCCTATCCCGTATAAGGCATTTACCATTGCTGCAGGTGCCTTTAAAATCAACTTTTACACCTTCTTTCTGGCTTCCATTTTAAGCAGGTCAGCCAGATTCTTCATAGTCGGAGGCTTAATCTATATGTTCGGGCCATCTATAAAGTCATTTGTCGATAGATACTTCAATATCCTCGCTATAGTCTTCATGGCCCTTTTGATTCTGGGCTTCCTTGCCATTAAGTGGGTGTTCTGATAAGCATTCAGCTAACAGCGGTTAGAAATATAAAGCAAAGATATCCACCGAAAGGAGGTTCCAATGCAGATTGGAGTAATTGGGGCAGGACAGTGCTCTCCTACAGTAGAAAGAATAGCCGAGGAGGTAGGCATGGAGATCGCTAAATCCAAGGCAATCTTGATATGCGGTGGGCTGGGAGGTGTTATGGAGGCCGCTGCCAGAGGCGCCAAGCTTGAGGGGGGATTAACTATAGGGATACTGCCTGGTAATACTCCAGATGAGGCAAACCCCTATATAGATGTCTCTATTGTTACAGACTTAGGGCATGCCAGAAATGTCCTTTTAGTACGTTCTTCCGATGCCTTAATTGCAGTTGAGGGAGGCTATGGTACCCTATCAGAGATCGCCATTGCCCTTAAACTAAGAAAACCCTTAGTGGGTCTCAACACCTGGGATGTGAGCAAAGAGATTATACAGGCAAGAAATGCAAGAGAAGCCGTTTCCCACGCTATAGGATTACTATCTGCCAGTTAAGGAGCAATGATTTCATCCAAAGGGAAAAGTACAATACTCATTTTTCTGATACTTCTTGCCGCGTGTGGCAGGACCATATACGGCGTATACCACAGTGTAGAACAAGGGCAAACCCTTTGGAGGATAGCAAAAACCTATAATGCCAATATCCAGGATATAGCCGAAATAAATGATATAGATGATCCAACGAGGATTGAAATAGGCCAGAGGATATTTATCCCGGGGGCGAATAGGGTTTTAAAGGTAAGTGCCTACCCACCAGAGAAAGAGGATATCCCTGAAAAAAGTGGAATCTTTTACTATAAAGGTAGGTTTATATGGCCGGTAAAGGGAGAGATAACCTCCAGATTTGGTGTCAGAGATGTAAGGAAACACGACGGTATAGACATTGCTGCCCCAAAGGGTACACCAGTTATTGCCGCAGATGACGGGAAAGTAATATACAGCGGAGAGGGGGAAAGGGGATTAAAGGGTTATGGTAATCTGATCCTCATCAGTCATAAGGATGATTACGTAACTATCTATGCACACAATGAGTGTAATCTGGTTAAGGTAGGAGACATTGTAAAGAAAGGTCAGAAAATAGCACTAGTAGGGGATACCGGAAGGACCAACGGAGTACACCTTCACTTTGAAATACGAAAGGATAGGAAGCCCAGAAACCCTATCTTTTTTCTACCCTAATCAACATCTTTTGAACATCCTGTCTATCTCCTGATATGTTATCTTCCTCAAAATAGGCCTTCCGTGGGGGCAGTTGGTAGAAGACCCTATACTGTCCAGTTGTTGTAACAGGGTTTCAATCTCCCTGGGGCTCAGGCGCTGATTGGCTTTAATAGCCCCATGGCAGGCCATTAGAATCAGGATTTTTTCAACAGATTCCTCTAATTTGAATGACTTATCGTAAGAATAGAGTTCATCAATGATATCCAGAATGAACTGGCGATAGTTCTTATTGATTAGTATCTGTGGAACAGATTTGACCATAAAGGTATCCCCACCAAACGGCTCTACCTCCAAACCTACTTCTGATAGTTTACTGATATGTTTTTCCAAAAACCTGGCTTCCCTATAGCCCAACTCGATATGTTGAGGTACCAATAACCCCTGTGAGACAACACTGGAATTCATGTATTCCTCTTTTAGTAACTCAAAGATGACTCTCTCATGGGCTGCATGTTGGTCAACAAGGATTAATCCTTCATCGCATGAACAGAGTATATAAGTGTTGTTAACCTGACTAATTAGGATCAAAGAAGAGAAGAAAAGAGGGAGAGGGGAAGAGGAATACCTGACAGGGGACTCTGCTATTCTATGATGATGGTCTTCGACCTTTGAATCTACAGGTGGTGTCTCATAAGGAATTACCAATCTTTCTTTAATCCACGGGGCTTTCCTTAAAGTAGCCTGTAATGCCTCAACAATAAGGCCATGGACCTTCTGCTGTTCCTTAAACCGTACCTCTCTCTTAGTTGGATGGACATTTACATCAACCCAATGAACCGGCATGTTGATAAATAGGATTACTACAGGATACCTATTCTTCATTATTAATGTTCTGTATGCCTCCATAATGGCGTGATTAACTACCTTATCCCTGACAAATCGCCTGTTTACGTAAGTATAAATTGCTCTACCCGTTGAACGTGTAAAATTGGGTTGAGATATGAATCCCCTGATATCTATAGCCTCTTGTGTTAGCAATACCTCGTACAGATTCTCATAGACATCTCTGCCCAGCACCGCAGTCATTCTATTCAGAAGATTTTTGGTAATAGGTGCATTGATGATTATCTTGTCATTATGAAGGAGTTTAAAGTGTATCTCAGGATTTGCCAGGGTTGTTTGGGTAACGACGTCAACAATGTGACCTAATTCCGTATTATCTGTCTTTAGAAATTTTAATCTGGCTGGTGTATTATAAAAGAGATTGTTGACTTCAACGGTTGTCCCTTTAGGACAGCCGGCTTCAGAAACATCCTTGATCTTTCCCCCCTCAGAGTATATGCAGGTGCCAGCCAAAGAATCGTCGGGCTTCGTTGTAATCCGCATCCTTGAAACCGATCCAATACTCGGCAGTGCTTCTCCCCTGAAGCCCATTGTTTTGATTTTAAAGAGATCCTCCTCCTGAAATATCTTACTTGTAGAATGCCTTTCAATTGCCAGCAGGGCGTCATCTCCGTCCATTCCTTCACCGTCATCCAGTACCCGTATGGACCTTCTTCCCCCGGCTTTAATATCGATGATTATCTCTTTTGCACCAGCGTCGATAGAATTCTCTACCAACTCCTTAACAACTGAGGCAGGTCTCTCTACCACCTCACCCGCAGCAATCTTGTTAGCCAAGCTTTCTGATAAGATCTTAATTTTACTAGACATTGATGCCTCAAAACTGTTTGTATATGTATGCGTTATCTGATTTTTACATAAAATTATATGCAATATCAAGGAAAAAGAGAGAAATGAAAATAATGAATTGTAAAGGATTCTAGTTGGAGTACAGTAATAAAAATTTTAAGTTGATATTTTGTACTTGAAGGGGAACTTTTTTAAGATTTATTGAAATAAAGTATGGTAAGCAAGTTTGATGGACTCGTAAAAAGTCAAATTTGGAATGGCAAAGTAATCCGCCAGAGGCGGACCAGATGCAAGGTGCGCAATTCTAAGGAGTTAGGCGTACTTAGGGGTACGCCGCAACGACTAAAGGTGCAGTGCAATCCGCCTCAGGCGGACAGATGAACTTTTTACGAAGCCATCAAATTTGGAAGAATTAATATTTTATTTTTTTAGAAAAAAACTTGACAACATTTCTCAAAAGTGATAATTTTATATCATAAAGGTAAGTATTATGATTACCTTAACTATTATAGTAATAGCAACTTTATTACAAGTAATTAACTATCTAACTGTTCTTTTGAAAAAATTTCCATAAATGATTCCAGTTTCAGGAGGTGAAGCATGACAACAAAAGTAACTGCCCCAGGGAAGAAGAGTATGCAGACCACATTGGAGATAAGCAAGGCAATTAGAGCATATTATGGGGGGATAAAAGAAGCTAAGAGGGAAGGCAAACCAATAATCTGGTCTTATGGATTGATACCCAGAGAGATTTTTAATGTGATAAATGCACCGGTAATCTACCTGGAGCATCTACCAATTGTGGTTGGAATGAAACAGCTATCAGGACATTACTTGCAGATTGCCGAGGAAGAAGGATTCCCGAGAGATGTCTGCGCCTTTCACAGGTGTTTTCTTGGGTGCGCGGTTGCAGAGGAGAGGGACCCATACCTTGAGAAATTTTTTGCTCCGCCTGATATTATAGTAGCAAGTAACATTCCATGTATATCAGAGTCCAAGTCTTTCCTGTATGTGGCTGATCACTATGGCATTCCTTACTACTACGTTGATGCCCCTATCAACCCATGGGGTAAGTATATCCCTGGTTATGCCATTGAGTACTACGTTAATCAGTTGAAGGGTGCCATAACTTTTATGGAACAACACGGATTCAAAATGGATATGGACAAACTGAGTGAAACCGTTCGCCTTTCCAAGAGACTCGTCCAGCTCTGGAACGAGATAGACGGGTGCAGAAAGGCTGTGCCTACCCCTATGAATGCAGTTGACGGCTTCAATACCTGCTATCCACTTGTTTCACTGGCCGGTACCCAGCTTGGGGTTACCCTATATGAAAAGTTACTTGAAGAACTGAAACATAAAGTAGAAAGAAAAGAGGGGGTTCTCGATGACGAAAAGTTGAGGCTGATGTGGTTTGGAGTACCACCTGTCTATAACATGGGACTTCTCAACTACGTGGAGAAATATGGGGCTGTTGTTGTAAAGAGTATGGTAGAGTATACAGTGGGGGGAGCATACGATCCTTCTATTTTGGACCCTGAGAAACCCCTTGAGAGTCTTGCTTCTAAGGCCCTCATTGATATATTTAATCCGACATCGGAAAATATGTTGGATTTTGTTGTAAAGATTGTAAAAGACTTTCGCATCGATGGGCTAATAGGATCAGTCAAGAGGAGCTGCGGGCTTTTGCCCGGGTATATGAGATTAATTAAGGATACCGTATATAAAGAGGTTGGTGTCCCCACAACCATCTTTGATCTGGATGGGTTGGACATAAGAGAGTATGATGATGCTAACTCGAAGGCCAATCTTGATTCATTTATTGAGGCTCTGTTAGCAAGCAAGAGGAGGTAATAAATGGTAACTCTAGAGAGAATGAAAGACATCTTCGATAACCCTAAACAGATAATCGAAGAGTGGAAAACAGACGGTAAGAAGGTGGTTGGGCACAGGTGCATGTATGTCCCCGAAGAGATAATCCATGCCGCCGGCATGTTACCCTTCCCTACCTTTGGCACCCCGGAACCTATCACAAAGGCTGATTCCTACTTCCAGCCGTGTGCCTGTGAATTCGTAAGGAACCTGTTTGATCTTGCCATGGATAAGAAATTCGGGTTTCTGGACAGTATGGTGTTATGCAACACATGTGATGCGGTACGGCATCTCTACAACATGTGGGGCACTTATGTAGATTCGGTACCCTGTTATATGGTTAACAACCCTCAAAAGATGTACGATGAAGCAGGGTTTAAATTCTATCGCAGGGAGCTGGATAAATTTAAAAAGCTCATGGAAGATCTGAGCGGAAACAAAATAACAGAAGAATCCTTAAAGAAGTCAATAGAACTTTATGATGAGACTAGGAGATTACTCAAGGGGCTTAACGATTTCAGGAAGAGGGCAATTCCGCCTATTTCAGGGTCTGAGTTCTTGAGGACAGCGATGGCCTCCATGCTAATGCCCAAAGAAAAGGCCAACCCTTTATTGAGGCAGCTCATCGATGAGGTAAAAGACAGAGAGATCAAAAATGCAGATGGTCCAAGGATTTTGATTACCGGGAGCATCATAGACAACCCTACCCTCATAGAGCTGGTAGAAGATATGGGTGGTGTAGTAGTTGCTGATGATCTTTGCACCTCTGCGAAGTACTTCTGGTATGAGACAAAGCCGAATAAGGATCCGATGGATGCCATTGTCAGGTTTAACATGGAAAGAACCCTTTGTGCATGCATGCATCCATCAGAGGACAGGTACAATTATCTTAAGGAGCTTATAAGAGAGTTTAACGTTGATGGTATAATCTATTTTAACATAAAGTACTGTCATCCTTTTGTGTATGAATCAGCTATTTTCAGGAAGAGACTGGAGGAAGAAGTTTCCGTCTTAACACTGGAGGTAGACCACAGTCTTTCAGGGCTGGGGCAGTTGAAAACAAGGGTTCAGGCTTTTATAGAAATGTTGTAAA
>JBFLWQ010000038.1 GCA_040757775.1 Thermodesulfobacteriota bacterium | reverse complement strand
CGAACGTACAGGGCATCCTTTAGGAGATGAAGCCTTTTTGGAGAGAGTGGAAGGATTGGTCTCCCTTGTTTTGCGGCGGCAAAAGCCGGGGCCGAAAAAGAAAGACACGGGCAGTTAGGTATACTGTTTCCGAAACTGCCACTTTCTTCTTACTGCGATTAATGCATTGTCGATCTCATAAGGCAAGACTTCCGGTTAAATAAGGCTACATCCGGCGGTTTTCTCAATAACCCATTCACGATCAGTCTCGTTGAGGGCAACAGCAAGGAATGCGCTTGCATCTGACACAATTTCCATAGTTATATTGTACGACTCATCCATAGAGTTGTCAATATATAAAGTTGAAACTCACTAATGCGAATTGGGATGGGCGGGGGAAGGCACTTACCCTTTTTCTCTTCTGTTCTGCCTTTGGCTTTTAAGGGGAGCAGGGGAATCGATAAAGAAAGAATCCAGGGATTTTTCAAGACATCGGGCAATGTCCACAAAGAGTTGAAGTGATGGAAGGCTCTGATTGCTCTCTATTTGAGACAACGCACTTGGTGTAATATTCAATATTCTGGCTAACTCTACCTGTGAAATGTTTTTTTTCAGTCTAAAATCCTTTATACGGCTTCCTATATTTATCCGGTCTTTATTGCGTAAAAAACTCGGAATCCTTTCCGAATCTCTCCCCTGATAAGACAATCCATATGTTTTAAATCTTCGTTCATCTTCCTGTTCAGAGGGTTCCAGGAAATTTATCTTATTGTCTTTAAAATTATAGTAATGAACGCCGTTCAACAACTGAGAAGGCCTGCCATCCATCTTTAAAAATCCTGCTGTACAGGTACTGTCCCCCTGAGAATCTAAATTAATTACCAATTGGGTTATATGGCTTATATTTGCTAAGAACGCTTTAGAATGAGCATCCTTAGCCAAGGGCCAGTAAGCTAATGCCTTTAGCTCAAAGAGTTTGGGACAGGTATATGTAAAGAAATGAAGGGTTTCTTTTTCGCCCCATAGTTCTTGCATCCCTGTCAGACTATCAAAGGCATATTTACACAAGCTACCCTCTTTAAATTCATTTTGCAATTCACGAATGACCTTTATAAATTCGGTAGGGTCAGACAGGTCTTTTATACAGTGTATACGAAACGACTCGGATCCAGTAGTTTCACTTTTGTAAAAGGATTGAAAGAACTCATCACCCTTTGCCTTTCCGAATGTAAAGGCATCCACAAGAATAAAATCCTCTTTATCGAAAGACTCCTTATAACGTGTGTATATCTTTTGAGGAGGGAAATCAAAGCTCACATAGATATTCTTGAAAGGATTATCCTCCTTTACAGTCAAAAAACATTCCAAAAAATAATCAAAATACGTTCCTGGTCCCAACACCCAAACTACATTATCCCCAAGCAAAACCCCTCCCATGAGACCATCTAAATACGAAATTCCGCTACTATAGAATTCTTTCATAAAACCCACCTCAAAAAGAGACCTTTGAAAAATACGCACTTTGTCATTTCGGCTGGAAGGAGAAATCTTATAAGTGACAGTTTGTATAGATTTTCAAAGCTCTCAAAAAAGGAAATTTATATACGATAAATCCACTGGCTACAATGTATTTATTATTCAGTTTAGCTAAAAATACTGAAAAGTCAAAACAATTTGTCTTTAATAATTAAATCCATAAGTTTTGCAAACCCAACTAATTAAGTAATATTTAACTATCATCAAAATTTTTTTATTGGGCGCAATTTTTATCTTGACATTTAATTTAAGTATCATTAAAATGTTAACTATTGATAAAGCATAAGCAATTTATTTATTTTTCTAAACAAGGGTTAAGTTAAGCAATATTTAACAAATTTTATATTAATTTAACCTTAGACACTAACCCCGCCCTTCTTGTGAAAAGTTTCTTAAATCTGTTTTAGGGAGGAAGAAAGGAGGGTATCATGCCTGAAGTAATAGTTTATGAAAATGGCGAATTTACTGATTTTTCCTATGAATTACCTCTTACAAAGGAACAAAAAGAGGCTTTAGCAAGGCTCGCAAATGATACAGAATGGCAAGATGAAAGAGGGGTACACAGAATTATTATCGATATGGAATACTGAAATTATTGAGTTTCCTCTTTTTCCCCTATGGATTCAGTGTGTTTAAACATTCTCCATGAAATGGCAAGGGGATATTGGCGAACAGATAGCGGGAGGTTGTAGAATTTTGGTAAGTTTGAATACTCAAGAGCAGGCTGCAAAAATAGTCGAAGACTTTTTTTTGAGTAAGACAGACAAGGACTTGTATACTTTTATTCAAGAAGTTTTGGGAAGGCCTCTGGCAGAGAAAGTAATGGAGAAAAACAAAGGCAATCAACTTGAGGCTGCCAGTATATTAGGGTTGCTTTACGAATCTTAATCTGAACATACTCGTAAAAGATGACAAAGGCTATTACCCATACATTGCGAGAACGTTAGCTTAGTACAATGAAGTACTGTAATAACAGAAAAGGGACAAAGGTGTCCGATTAAAAAGGACACCTTTTTTTTGGTTCAGCATGTAATAACGGTAAATATTTTGAGAGGAGTTTATTAGCAAATGACCGGTGAACAGAAACGAACACTTGCTCTCTACTATTGCCAGAATGTTCCCGCAAGTGGCGAAAAGGAAAGGCAGGATTTAGAGGAGAAGTATAGAAAAAGCATAAGGCTTTTCCCCCTTCCTTGCAGTGGAAGGCTAGAAACTGTTCATTTACTACTGGCGCTGGAAGAATTTGCCGATATGGCATATATAATTACATGTCCTGAAGGGGAATGTAGATATTCCGAAGGGAATAAAAGGGCAAAAAAAAGGGTGGGGAGGACCAGAGCAATTATTGCAGGCATCGGACTGGAGGAGGAGCGAATAGGTATAATAATAGGTTCAAAAGATAACCAGATGTCCTTATCCGATTACGCCAGTATAGCAATGGAAAACGCTTTAAAACTACCTTCATCCCCTGTACACAGTAGACCATAGATAACAGACATCAGAGCGAAGAGGGGGGGAATAGCCAGGTACTACACAATTGGATAGTCTGGCGTCTAACGTCTGGACTCCAGTGTCTGAATTGGAGAGAGGAGACAACCTATGATTACCGGAGAACAAAAACCCATAGACGAAATCAGGGAGATGATCAGCCCTTACAAACGAATCCTCGTCCTCGGCTGTGCTTCTTGTGTAGCAGAATGTGCGGCCGGAGGGGAAAAGGAGGCGGCAATGCTTGCATCTACTTTGCGTATAGCAGCCAAGATGAGGAAGGAAAATGTTCTTATTAAGGAAAAAACCCTCGACCGCCAATGTGTGAGGGACTTTATCATCTCTCTTGATGACATAATTGGAAAATATGACGTGGTCCTTTCACTGGGATGCGGGGCAGGAGTCCAGGCAGTTGCCGAAATATTTCCGGAAGTACCAATAATACCGGCACTAAACACCGGGTTTCTAGGTGAGACAAAGGATCAAGGCTACTGGGTGGAAAGCTGCCTGGGATGCGGTGACTGCATGCTTTACCACTTCGGAGGCATTTGCCCTCTGGCTCGCTGTTCCAAACAGCTTTTAAACGGACCGTGTGGTGGGTCTATGGACGGCAGGTGCGAGATCGATCCTGACGTAGAGTGCGCTTGGCATCTGATAGTCGATCGTTTAACAAAATTTGGGGCACTTGACAGGCTTGAAAACATCTACCCGCCAAAGGACTGGTCGAGAAAGCAGGGCAAGGGACCGAGAAAGATAGTCAGGGAGGACCAATAAAAGTGAACAATATCAGCAAGCTAAAAAGAGTGCTTGAGGGAGGAGGTTTTGCAGTTACAGCAGAGTGTGGTCCCCCTAAGGGAGCAAACCCTGATGTTGTGCTAAAGAAAGCTGAAACATTGCGAAACAAAGTGGATGCCGTTAATGTTACAGACAACCAGACTGCCATAGTAAGGATGTCCAGTATTGCAGCTTGCAGTCTGCTGAAGACAGTGGGCATTGACCCTGTGCTCCAGATGGTGGTACGGGACCGTAATAGAATCGCCTTGCAGTCTGACATTCTGGGTGCATCTGCGCTCGGTATAAGGAATGTTTTATGCCTCTCAGGTGATCATCATATCTTTGGAAATCAGCCCCAGGCAATGGGAGTCTTTGACCTGGATTCCATACAATTTGTTCAGGTGGTGAGAACGATGCGGGATGATGGGAAGATTCTCGGAGGTGATGACCTGAGTCAGCCCCCGGATATTTTTATCGGCGCGGCTGCTAATCCCTTTGCCGATCCGCTTGATTTCAGAGTGATACGCCTTGCCAAGAAGATAAGGGCAGGCGCTGATTTTATCCAGACCCAGTGTATATACAACCTTGACAGGTTTGAAAGGTGGATGGGAATGGCCAGAGACAGGGGTATTACTGACAAGGCATACATACTTGGGGGGGTCACACCTCTGAAGTCACCCGGCATGGCGAAATACATGAAGAACAGGGTGTCAGGAATAGACATGCCGGATGAAATTATAAAGAGGATGGAAGGTGTCCCTAAGGACAAACAGCAGGAGGAAGGTATTAATATCTGTGTAGAGGCAATCCAGAGGTTAAGGGAGATACCAGGCATCAAAGGGGTTCATATCATGGCAATAGAGTGGGAAGAGGTAGTTGGTGAAATTGTTAAGAGAGCGGGGCTTCTGCCAAGGCCTGTCTTTGATTAGAGTTCGTTGTCTTTGTCGGCTGCTAGTTCCTCATTGCTTCTTATGAACTACAGTTTTGCACCACATAACTGTGACCATCAGGCTATTGTTCCAACTCCTTTTACGGGAACCGAAAGAGTTTTTGCGTATAAGAAGCAATAAGGAACTAGCAGCCGGCCTGAACCAGGGAGCGGAAAAGGAAATTTTTTGGGACAAATTCATTAGCAGAGAGGGAGGAGCGTATGCCGTCCAAATACATGATACACACAAAAACTGTGCCTAATCGCTTCAAGACTGTGAGTAAATCGGGGATTATTGCATGGGAAGAGGGTTGTTTGAAGTGCGCAGTATGCGTTAAGAAGATGTGTGTTTACGATGTCTATGATAAAAGGGGCCTTGATTCCCGTCACATGATCGAATCCATTGATAACCTGTGCATGAACTGTTACAGGTGCGTTCAGAATTGTCCCAAGGAGTTGATACATAAGTCGTTGAATCCCGAGTTTAATGCCATGGGGGATTCTCACTGGTCTCCATCGATTATTGTCAGGTTGTGGAGCCAGTCTCAGACAGGAAAGATACCGGTTTCGGGTGCCGGTTATCCCGGTCCTTTCAGCGGCCCCGGATTCGATTCCATGTGGACGGATATGTCAGAGATAGTACGTCCGACAAGGGACGGTATTCACGGTCGTGAATATATAAGCACTGCAGTAGACCTGGGCAAGACTCCGGAACATTTAATGTTCAATGGCAGCGATACCCTTGAAGGTAATGCCCCTTCCATTATTGACATTCCGCTGCCTATAATCCTGAAAGTGCCTTCCTTTGGCACAATCAGCGCAAACACGATAAAAGGCTGGGCTATGGGTGCGCGGCATCTTGGAACTCTTATAGCCCTTCCTATTGAGAAGGTAAATTACGCATTGGAGGACATGGGCGAGTGCCTGATGCCGCTGGTTTTATCTAAAGGAACCGCACCAGGCAACATCCCGGAGAATGCAAAAATTATAGAGATACCCTGGACAGAAGGATGTCAGGGGATTGTAGAGGATATTAAAGGATATTTTCCGAACCTCTTTGTGTCAATAAGGATACCTATGGCAGAAGGAATGGAAGAAAAGGCACTCTCTCTGGCAAGAGGGGGTGTCTCCATTATCCATCTGGAAGGAAACTCAATGTCCCGGTTTATGGATGATACCACCCGCAACCTCAAAGATGGGATCAGATCTGTCCATATGAAACTTATTGAGGAGAATATCAGGGATGGGATTACTCTCCTTGCCAGCGGCGGACTTGCCATGGCAGAACACGTGGCTAAGGCAATAATATGCGGGGCAGATACTGTCTTTGTAGACTTCCCTATTCTTATAGCCCTGGAATGCCGTATGTGTCGCAGATGTATTAAAGGGCTTCCTTGTCCTGTGGAGATAGATACGGCATCACCCCAGTGGGTTGCCTCCCGTGTCGTAAACCTGATCGGGGCATGGCACAATCAACTGCTCGAAGTGATGGGAGCAATGGGGATCAGGGATGCCCGCCGATTGAGGGGAGAGGTAGGACGCGCCATGTTTTTTGAAGATATGGACAGAACCACTTTTGAGTCTATGGGAAAAATCGAGGAGGGATGTAAACTTGAGTAACCCGAATGTTTTCAAATTTCCTGAAGCTGTGCGGACTCGGTCCCGCTTTAGAAACCCTATCGGGAAGTTCAGGGTAACCCGGGCAGGTGACTGTATAGCCTGTGGAAAATGCGTGGAGATATGTCCTCAAGGAGTACACGTCGAAAGAAGGGGGCATGTTTTTGTTGAGAATAATTACCTGTGTTTAGGAACCGACTGCCCTGAGGCATGTTACAAAGCCTGTCCGGTGTATGCCATTTCTGTCCGGAGGAACCCTGTTTTCGATACACTGGGGGATTTCAGATGGACAAATGAATTACTGGCCAGCACCTGGTATATGGCAGAATTTGGGGAGAGACCCCCCGCAGGTTTAGAGTATAAGGTGGGAAACTCCGGGGGAGGCTTCGATAGACTCCGTCTGATCTTTAGGAAACATGACAGGTCAGGACTGGAGGATATTCCGGATGACGACATTGATGTAAGCCTTGAATTGAACAGGAGGGATGATAATGCTCACAGGATAAAGATTGAAGTCCCTGTTTACGGAGGAGGAATGTCCTATGGTTCGGTGAGCGTTACAACTATGGTAAGCAGGACAAGGGCAGCTTCGGCGCTTGGAACATTTTCCTGTACAGGTGAAGGCGGATATCCCGATGAGCTTAAGCCTTATGATGACCATATGATAACTCAGGTTGCAACAGGCCTTTTCGGGGTAAAAGAAGAGACTATACAAAGGGTCAGGATTGTTGAATTTAAGTATGCCCAAGGTGCAAAACCGGGTCTTGGCGGACATCTCCTGGGGGATAAGGTAACCCCCGGTGTTGCACGTATGCGGGAGGCGGTGGTCGGATATCCTCTTTTTTCACCTTTTCCATTTCACAGCGTATATTCCGTAGAGGATCACAAGAAGCACGTTGACTGGATTAAGTCGGTGAACCCCAGGGCGCTGGTATCAGTAAAGGTGTCCACGCCAACCGACGTTGATATGGTAGCTGTAGGGAGCTATTATGCCGGTGCCCATATCATACATCTCGATGGAAGTTATGGAGGCACTGGTGCCGCTCCTGATATTGCAAAGAAGAATATTGCCATGCCTATTGAATATGCGGTACCCAAGGTTCACCGGTTTTTACAGGAAGAAGGCGTGAGGGACAAGATGACGCTTATTGCCAGCGGAGGTATAAGGACGCCTCACGACGTGGCAAAGATTATAGCCCTGGGAGCCGACGGAGCCTGTACAGGTACGGCAGACCTGGTGGCATTGGAGTGTGTGAGATGTCAGAACTGCGAAAGCGGGAGAGGATGTGCCCGTGGAATTGCCACAACAGATCCTGAATTGGCGGAATTAATAAATGTTGATTGGGGAACGCAGCGGATAATCAATATGTACCTGGCATGGCGTAGAGAACTTATAAGAATACTAAAAAAGCTGGGTATGAAGAGCATAAAAGAGCTTGTAGGAAGAACCGATTGTATGGTTCACCTCGATTATCTGAAACACCAGGTATGAGAAAGTTGCAAAAAGTCAAAAACCGGCTTCCATGTCATTCCGAGTCCACCTCTGGTGGACGAGAAATCTGATGTCATTAAAGATTCCTCGTCGCTTCCGCTCCTCGGAATGACAAAACAGGACTTTTTACGAAGCCATCAAGTATGAAGAAGGCACGAAGGATAAGGGTATAAGTCATGAAAAAAAAGGAACTCATTTCAAGGATTATAGAATCCAGAAAACCACTGGTAAAGGATCTTCCAGGAAAGATGAATTTTGAGGTAGAGGCGGAAGGTGGCTGTGGAGTTACAGGATTTGCCTGTAGTGTGCCGGTCAGAGGCAAGCACATCTTCGAGCCTTCAAAACAGATGCACAACAGGGGGAACGGTCGCGGGGGAGGAATCGCGGCTATGGGATTCGATCATAAGGCTATGGGGGTATCTAAGGAGGTACTGGAAGAGGACTATATCCTTCAGATCGCCGTGCTCGAAGAAGAGGTCATGAGTAACCTGGAGAATCGTTTTATCAAACCCTTCTTCAGGGTAGATTTTTCAGAATGTTTGCCTCATATAGATGATTACAGAGATATACCCGGGATGATAGTCTGCCCCCCGGAGATCTGGCGTTATTTTGTCCGTGTAAAGCCTGACGTTCTCGATGCCTTTGTAAATGATACGGGTCTGAAGGGTTTAGAGAGAAGGAATGCCGAGGATGAGTTTGTTTATAGAAACAGCTTTAATATAAACAAGACATTTTATGATGCCTTTGGAAAGCAACGTGCCTTTGTTGTTTCCCACGGCAGGAACTTTATTATACTTAAGATCGTCGGATATGCTGAGGAAGTGGTGCAATATTACAAACTTGAGGATTTCAGGGCACATATCTGGATCGCTCATCAACGCTATCCTACCAAAGGAAGGGTCTGGCATCCGGGTGGTGCCCATCCCTTTATCGGTCTTAATGAGGCACTTGTCCATAATGGAGATTTTGCAAACTACCGTTCAGTTGCCGAATATTTGAGACAGAGGAATATCTACCCTCTCTTTTTGACCGACACGGAGGTAGCTGCTCTTCTTTTCGATCTATATAGCAGAACCTACGGTTATCCTCTGGAGTATGTTATTGAAGCACTTGCCCCCACCATGGAGAGGGATTTTGACCAGTTGCCCGTAGCAAAACAGAAGATCTACCGGGCTATTCAGGCAACCCATATTCACGGATCCCCGGACGGCCCATGGTTTTTTATTATTGCGAGAAATGACACTGAGAATAAACGGCTACAGCTCATTGGTATTACCGACACCTCAATGCTCAGACCCCAGGTCTTTGCTCTGCATGGTGGGGAAGTCCAGGTTGGTCTGATATGTTCTGAGAAACAGGCTATCGACGCTACATTAAAGAGCATGGCAGAAGAAGATCCAAGGGTTGGTATGCTAGCAGACCGATACTGGAATGCACGAGGGGGAAGCTATACTGATGGAGGAGCATTCTTATTCAATGTAGAACAAGGTAATGGTAACTACCTTGAGCGCAGATTGACCTGTGCTGACAAGTTCGGGCATGAGGTTACTGTAACGACCAATCAAGCCGCATATATGCCCGATAATGTATATTCCCTGATGGATAAAGAGAAAAAATCAGGGGATGAGTTATCCGTCT
This sequence comes from Thermodesulfobacteriota bacterium, assembly GCA_040757775.1. Taxonomy (NCBI): domain Bacteria; kingdom Pseudomonadati; phylum Thermodesulfobacteriota; species Thermodesulfobacteriota bacterium. The sequence continues at coordinate 5,760 of JBFLWQ010000038.1, read as the reverse complement.
TTTTCCATAAAAATCAGCCTGATCTCCTCTATGAATATCTGAAGGGTAGAATCAAGGACTGTAGCTACGACGAGTTCTTTGATTGTCTGGTGGAAGTGAAAACATGGGCATTAAGGGGAGAGGGCTACTTTGAGACAGCACTGGATGTCCTGACCAGACTGATCGACAGACGTTACCCAACCTATGACAAGAAACGAAGATCTATCCTTCAAATGATAGACCATACCCTTGAAGGTATATTCCGCCGCTTTCCTTTCCTTGAGATACCGGATGGCGGCAGGAAACGGGGAGACAATGAGGTTTCATGCAGATTGATAGATTGGAAGAGCAGGTATCTTCTCAGGGGACCGGTTAAAGGGGAAGATGCCTTGATTATTGATGGTTCTCTCTTCCCACCAGAAGGGGAGGGCTGTGACAGCCGACTGCTTGTAGATGCCTATTGTATGGGTTGGCGTCGGTTTATCGTATTTGGGCTTAAGGGGCAGCGCTTTCACGGATGCGGTCTCGGTCCGGGGTCAGAAGGCGTGCGGATCGATATCTACGGCAGTTCTGGTGATTATCTGGGCTCCGGTATTGACGGGCTCTCCATCTATGTCCATGGTAATGCGCAAGATCAGGTTGGACAGATTATAAAATCAGGGAAGATGGTCATTTACGGGGATACCGGTCAGACCTTCATGTACGGCGCTAAAGGAGGCGAAGTGTATGTTATGGGCAACGCAGCCGGCCGGCCGCTTATCAATGCAGTAGGTCACCCCAGGGTAATCATAAACGGGACCTGCCTCGATTACCTTGCCGAATCGTTTATGGCTGGTGACCCTCATAACGGAGGCGGCTTTGTAGTATTGAACGGTATGGAATTCGACACTGATGGAACCGTTATGCCTCAATCTGCTCCGTACCCGGGGTCTAACCTGTTTTCCCTGGCATCAGGCGGTGCAATTTATGTCCGTGATCCCCACCACACGGTGGATGATCAGCAGTTGAACGGGGGAGAAATTATACCACTGGAAGAGAAGGACTGGGAATTGATCCTTTCCTATCTGCAAGAGAATGAGCGGTTGTTTGGAATCTCGATTGAAGATGACCTTTTAAAGGTTGGCGGAGAGAAGAGAGCCCCCCTTGAAGTCTATAGAAAGGTACAGCCCAGGAGGGGAGAAACCATAGCGGAAAACGGACTGGAAGAGTGGGATGGCTAAAAATTCCGGACTGACCGAACTTTATAATCTGTCGAGGGTCATCAGTTCAACCCTGGAGCCCCAGCAGGTTCTGAATCTGATTATAGATGCCGCGGTGAAGATTACCAAGGCTACAACAGGTTCGTTGATGCTGATCGACAGAGATTCCGGGGTCTTGAATATCGAGGTAGCCCGTGGATTTCCTCCCAGGGTGGTCAGCGATACCAAACTCAAGATAGGCGAAGGCATTACAGGCTGGGTGGCAAAAGAGGGGAAACCGGTCCTGGTGCCTGATGTTACGAAAGATGAAAGATACGTAAAGATAGACAAAGACGTAAAATCAGAGCTGGCAGTACCACTGGTATTGGAAGATGAAGTGATTGGAGTGGTAAACGTGGACAGTAATAAAACAGTCGCCTTCACCCAGGAGGATATGGAACTGCTCTTTACTCTGGCCAGTCAGTCAGCCAAAATCATTCAAAACGCCAAACTCTATGAGACCCTGAAATGGAGAGTAGAAGAGCTTTCAGCCTTATTTGATATAGGAAAGGTCATTACCGGGACATTGAACTTAGAAAAAGTTCTTGAGACAATCGTGGAGAAGGCTTCACACCTGATGAACACCAAAGTATCTTCACTCATGTTGTTGAATCCGGCTGGAGATGAATTGGTGATTAAAGCAGTCCATGGAGGGGGTATTGACTATACATTGAAGCCCAACCTCAAAGTGGATGATAGTTTAATAGGTCAGGTAGTCAGGACTAAAAAACCTCTGATGATCCTGGATGTTCGAAAAGAGAAGGGATACAGACATCTTGATCTGGCAAAAAAAGTGGGGCTGTGCTCCCTTCTTTCCGTTCCCCTGATGGTAAAAGATAGAGTGACCGGTGTGATCAATACCTATACGGCTACCCAACATAGGTTTACTTCAGAAGAAATCAAGCTCCTTTTCAGCCTTGCTGACCAGTCTGCCATTGCTATTGAGAATGCCAGGCTGTATGAACAGATGATATGCCTGGAAGAGAGAATACGTGAGACAGAGAAACTCGGGGTATTGGGAGAGATGGCAATTGAGGTAGCCCACGAGATCAGAAACCCCCTTACCATAGTCAAGATGCTCTTCCACTCACTTTCTATCCCCGATAAAAAGGATGCGACCATAATCGAGAACGAGCTGGACCGCATGAACAGAATAGTAACTCAGTTTTTGGACTATGCCCGGGGAGAAAAGCCAGAGCAGCAGAGAATAGACATAAACCAGGTCTTTGAAAATACCCTTCTTCTCATAGAGCACCGTCTTTCTCAACAGAGGATGAAACTCAGAAAGACACTTTTGCCACTACCCTCTATATCCTGTTATCCTGAGAAGATATCTCAGCTCTTTCTTAACCTGTTTCTTAATGCCATAGACGCTATGGAAGATGGGGGGGAACTCGAAGTATCCTCAGAGGCTGCCGGAGGTTTTATATGTGTCAGGATAAAGGATAGCGGTTCTGGTATTCCTGAATCGATAAGGGAAAGGATATTTCAGCCTTTTGTAACCACAAAGGACAAAGGACTGGGACTGGGGCTGGCCATTGTCCATCGGGTTGTTGAAGAACACAGAGGAAGGATCGAAGTGGAGAGTAGCCCGGATACTGGCACTACATTTACTGTAAGCCTGCCCATAGAGGTAGTATAATGAAGAAGATATTAGTCGTTGATGATGAACCCAATGTTCATTACTCTTTTCGAAAAGTCCTTTCTGAGGATTATACTGTCCTCTCAGCATCTTCAGGAGAGGAAGCAGTCTCTCTGATCAACAAGAACATCCCCGATCTGGTGATAATGGATATCAGGATGCCCGGGATGGATGGACTCACAACCCTGAAAAAAATCAAGAGCATAGATCCCAAACTCCATATTATAATTATGACGGCGTATGGAACTATGGAAACCGCGGTGGAGGCTATGAGGTTAGGGGCATACGACTACACCCTGAAACCCTTTGATATCGATTGGATGAAGACGACCATATCCAGTGCCTTATCCGTAACGGATGTGATGAAGAGAAAGGTTGCCCTTCCCCCTTCCCAAGAGGAGGTATTGAACGGGGACATCATGGTTGGAAACTCACTTGAAATGCAGAAGGTATACAAGTACATAGGGCAGGTGGCTGGTAGAGATATAACGGTTCTTCTCACCGGAGAAAGTGGTACTGGAAAAGAACTGGTTGCCAGGGCCATATATAAGCACAGCATGAGAAGGGACAGACTGTTTATGGCAATAAACTGTGCCGCCATACCGGACAATCTTCTGGAATCGGAGCTTTTTGGCTATGAGAAAGGGGCATTTACAGACGCTCGGCTAAGAAAGATCGGGAAGCTTGAACAGTTAAGCGGAGGCACCATATTTTTGGATGAAATCGGAGATATGTCCCTTCTTCTTCAGTCCAAGATGCTTCGTGTATTACAGGAGATGGAGTTTGAAAGATTGGGAGGAAACGAAACAATAAAGGTTGACATCAGGGTGATAGCCGCCACCAACAAGGACATGAAAAAGGAAGTTGCTGAAGGAAGGTTCAGGGAAGACCTCTATTACCGTTTGAACGTAGTCTCTATCCACCTCCCGCCCTTGAGGGAAAGGAAGGGGGATATCGAGGATTTGGTAAGGTACTTCATAAAAAAGTCAGGGGTAGAGTTGAATAAAGAGGTAAAGGATATTACTCCATCGGCACTCAGTGTATTGACAGGTTATCATTGGCCCGGTAACGTCAGGGAACTGGAGAATGTTGTCAAAAAGGCCATTATCAGATGTAAGAGTGACATTATCATCCCTGAAGACATCTCTTTTGAGGATGATACGACCGGAGTTTATTCCTTAAGGGAAGAGGAGAATCTGGACTACGGGTTGAATGGGATTCTAGATAGAGTTCTCAACCAGGCATCTTCCCTTTCGACAAAAAAAGATTTAGATACAATCTCTTATCTGGAAAAGATGCTTGTAATAAAGGCACTTATGAGAACAAAAGGCAATCAGGTGAAGGCAGCAAAGCTTTTGGGTATAAACAGAAACAGTCTCCGTCGGAGGATGGAGAAGTACGGAGTTTATAAGGAAGTAGATATATCAGGCGCCTTTAAAGAGTTTTAATTGCTTATTAAGTTTTATTCCTCTTCCAGCACTTTTAAAATCCTATCCAGCTTTAAGTTTATCTTATCCAGTTCTATCTTGAACTGATCGGGCTTTGCCGATTCGGAATATTCGCTCTTCTTGAAATTGTCGGAACGCCTTGATTCGGGATACTTACGGCTTCCAAAATGTCTTGGCCTCGGTGATTCGGAGACTTCCATTATCCTGAAACAATCCCGGCAGAAGATAGGTTTGTCTCCTGCAGGCTTAAACGGAACTTGGCAGGTGGCTCCGCATTTATCGCAGATAGCCTTGTAAACCTGCTTGTCAAAAGCAGGCATTCCGGAATCCCTCCCTCCGCCCCTGCTAAAACCTCCCCGGGAGGGTTTTTTTGAAACCCCTCCACCAGACCTATCGGAATCTTTTTTGCCAAACTTACTATCACGTCTAAGACTTTTCATTTTCCACTTTCATTAACTGTAAATTTAAAAAAGTCACAAACTTATAAACCTGCCTTCCTTTTTTGGGATGACTATACACTTTGCATAAATCAATTACAAGGATAAAAGAAAGAAGATGGAAGATATTTCAGGTGCCTTTACAGAATAATAAATATTTAGCTTGCTATTATATATAAACAAGCATATTATACATTATCAATTAAATTCCCGTCGTAAATTGGCGGGAGGGTTCCTTTCTGCGGGAATTGTCCGTTTTTTTTAGAACGCTATCATCCTTCAGTTTGTAACGTTGAAATTTTTTGGAAAGGAGGATGATATTATGAAAAATGGAACTGTCAAGTGGTTTAATGACCAAAAAGGTTTTGGATTCATCGAACAGGAAAACGGACCGGATGTATTTGTGCATCATAGCGCAATTAATGTGACCGGTTTTAAATCCCTCAGTGAAGGTTCGCACGTAACTTTTGACATCCAGCAAGGGCCAAAAGGTCCGGCTGCTGCCAATGTGAACATCGTCTAATCTTTTTTAAGTCAATTAAGGGCATCTCCTGTGAATCGGGGGATGCCTTTTTTAATGACCGCTTGCATCAAACTGCAATTATGCAGTCTTAAATTCTTTTCCCTGTTATCAGTAATCTTATCGATTTGGCAACCTAGCAGAAAGGAAACGCTATGGCAAGATCTAATTACCAGTTCAATAAACGTCAGAAAGAATTGGACAAGAAAAAAAAGAAAGAGGAAAAAAGGCAGAGCAAGCTGAAAAACAAGGCAGTTGAAACCGATCAAACTGTAAAAGACCCGATTCCTTCTACGGAGAAACTGCAAACATAGTGACCGACCGGTACCAATTTTTTGTCGATTCCGATCGTGGTCGGCGGTCAATTGGGAGTTCCGGGGAGAGAGTTCCGGAGACAGTATACCTAACTGCCCGTGTCTTTCTTTTTCGGCCCCGGCTTTTGCCGCCGCAAAACAAGGGAGACCAATCCTTCCACTCTCTCCAAAAAGGCTTCATC
>JBFLWQ010000037.1 GCA_040757775.1 Thermodesulfobacteriota bacterium | reverse complement strand
ACCCTGGATAACTCCATGAGAGGTCTTCATCTTGGCAGACTCGTTGTCCGTGATGTTGCTCTTTCTTGGTTTACCTGTCTTGCCAGGCTTGTCATCGTTATTACTCAGCCACTCCCGGATCTTTGAACCCCTTTTTCCCAAGGTCTCTACAAACTTCTTCTCACGATTTACTATCTCCACGTCTGTCTGTCTCTGATCATGTTCCCTATGCTTCTCCAATATCCTGCCTATGGCTGCCTCCATCTTGGCAGCCTTTCTCTCAAAGTCAGACCTGGTTCCGCTCCATTCCTTAGACGCGTTGGAAGGAAGCTTGCACCCATCGATGGCAAACATCTCTTTGCCTATTAACCCCATGTCATCACATACCAATAACACATCACGGAAAAGATGAACAATCTCCTTATCCATGGTGGCAATAAAATCAGCAATGGTGGTGAAATGAGGCCTTGTGTCGGCACTCAATGCCATGAAGATGATGTTCTCCTCACAACACTGGGCAATCCTCCTGCTGGAAATGATTCCCCGGGAATACGCAAAGAGAATGATCTTCAGCAGTATGCGCGGGTCATAAGCAGGTGCCCCGGTTTCTTCGTCCTTATAGCGGTTCTCAAAGATGGAAAGATCAAGCTCGTGGTCAATGAGATGATTTAGGGAGTAATCAAAAGTGCCGGGAAGGATTTGTTTCTCAAAAAAAATGGGGATGAATTTTCCTTGTTCGTATGAATAGGGTTTGTAACGTGCCATGCAACACCTCGGTAAACGGTTAAGCGGTCACCAACTTCAATGTCGCAGCAATATTACAATAAAACGCTCATGATTACAATCTCTTTACCTCTATATTACCCTTTTCCTACAGATTCAATGCGGCAGTTAAGCCGCCGAGGTACGAGGTCGGCTCCAAAGTCTTGTTGGGCAATGCTCTGTGCCTTTGCCTTCTGCCTAGGCTAACCGCGTTGCTTTCTTCATAGCATTTCAAGAGTGTCCCCACTTCCCCCAGTTTCCGCTTATGGCCAACGGGATACGTCCTGAAAATGCGCTACGTGAAAGGCCTGCCGGATGGTAACGGCGATGAGAGATGTCCCGGGTTCGTCAATGAAGGCAGCCAATTCCGGGTGCCTATTCACGAGTATTTGCCGATACTCTGCCTTCTGTGCGGCTGTTCTCAATTCTTTTGCCGTACCGAGCAATGTAACTGCCTGCGCACTATGAAAATCTTCGGCATCTTGCGAACGGTTATCCAATAGAATCGAAACAGCAGGCTCGCTACTTATGTTCTCGTATTTGCTGGTGGCTTTGGGTGTTGCGAAAATGAGCGTGTGGCGATCGGGAGTCAGGGCGAAGGCTATCAGCGAGGTATAGGGTCTACCTTTATCGGATGTAGCGAGTACCGCGAATCGCAGTGCGTCGAAGGCTTTAAGCATCTCTTCGATGGTCATCTGCCTTCCCGGTTCTGATCTTGATTTCTTCCTGTCCATCCTATTTCCTCCATTGTAACATAGCAGCCCTCTTACACCTTCAAAACCAGACATGCACCTCTTTTACCTGGTGCGACGGGGTTCGAGCCGGAGTGGCACGAGTTCCGCCAGCACGACTTGCTTCGCTGCCGGATGCACAGCGCTGAGCATTGTCGGCATCGACACAAAGACCGGTATCTTGATCGTGTTCTCCTTTGTCGGCCAATGAAAAGTTCAGTAGCAAGCAGGCCTAAATAAGCCTTTCTATTAAGCAAAACAAGCATGCTCAGGTCTGCTTGTCCATCTGAAACGGCTTATTATAGCATTTTTTGCATATATACTACATCAAATATTTTATTTTTTTTCTTGCAAATATTTTTAAACCGTCCGCATTCTATAAACCCATTTTTCTTGTGAAAATTTATGCTTCCATCATTGAGAGAAGATATGCTGGCAAGAATAGAGGAGAGTCCTATTTTTTTCCTTCTTGAGTAAGGTAATCAAGCATAATTTTACCAATTCCTTTCCCTGTTGATTCAGGCTTTAGGAAATAAGTTATCTCTGCGGTTTGAGAAAATGTAGGTACGGGGTTGTATGCCCGAAGCATTCCAAATCCTAAAATATTTCCATTTTCGTCTTCGCATACAATAGCTGGATATCCTTCACACATTTGGAGAAATTTTTCAAAAAATTCATACGGCAAAATTATTTTCTGGATAAGCAGCAAAACTATTTTTGACATAATGATTAAATACATCAATTATTTCTTTTTGATATTCTTTACTTATTGGTTTTAATTTTATATTCATATATACCCTTAATTCCGCTACGTTAGCCGTCAGCACGGATGTTGGCAGGGGTACTATATCTTTTTTCCAATATAAAATACATAGCCATAATATTCTTTATACTTATTATAAAGTTCAGCTCCATGCTTTTCATAGTTTACGAATTCTTCGGCAGATTTATTACCTTTGTATTTATCCAGAAATATTTTTTGTGCTGTTATTGCCGGAGCAAAAAAGTTGTCTATCCAGCAATTTTCAGGCAGCATGAATGATGCTATAAAAACATAGCCTGCTTTTTGCATTTGAGCAATTTTATTTGGAATGGTGTCTATTCCAGGATATGCTTCATTCCAAAAATCAAATATTTCTTTTGGCCGTTCTTCTGTAAACCATGATGCCTCAGTAACAGCAATATAGCCGCCTTTTTTCAAAAACTTATTCCAATAACTCATGCCTTTTTCAAAGCCAATATTATATATTGCTCCTTCACTCCAAATAAGGTCTAATTCATTTAATTGAAAATCAAGTTTATCCATTGAACCAATAACGCCTTTAACTCTGCTTTGAAGATTCAATTTTTGTGCATTGTCATTTAGTTTGTCGATAAAACCAGGGAATAAATCAATGGCTGTAATATTCCCTGGAGTGTTTTGAGCCAAAACTATAGTTTGACCTCCAGTACCACAACCAAGGTCAGCAATGTTTGATCCCTCGTGCATATTACCAATAAAGCTTAATGCCCTTAGAGTTACTTCCTGGCTTCCTGGGCCTTGACGATCCATACTGGAAAAATATTCGCAAATTAATGCAATATCAAAGTCGTGAATATTATGCTCTTTATCGCTCATTTTGTGTTCCTCTTGTTTTTTTTCTTTTAATTTTTTCATATAACGACAAGGCTGACTGGTAGCTATCAGCTATCCAGTCCAGCCGCTGGTTAACCTAAAATAATTTTAGGTAAAAAGGAGAAAATAGATGAATCGTTACTACTCGTATCTAAACAATCTTTACCACGTATTATATGATGTATGTATGAGAACAGAAGGCGACATTGAGCTTCATGATAAGGGTCTTGAACTACTTAAAATGATACAACAAAGATGTGATGTTGCGATGACATCCTATAATAAAGAGTTGCACGACGCTAAAAAATCATCTCCCTAGATATGCAGCCGTTTCAAATGTTGGATAGTCGCCTTTGGCACTGCCTTCTGTACCAATGTGTAACAATTTATATTCATGTTTGAGGTAGTGGTTAATGATTTCTTGAAACGAACCAGTACGTAAATCACATTCTAGGCAAGAGTAGTCATCTTGTCCTGAGATTAATATTATTACATTGTTAACATCTTCGTAATAAGATTTTGGCATAATGCACCTCCATTTATTTATTATTTGAGTTAGATGGGGGTTAACAAAGAGTTCACCTAGTATTTTTGAAGCGCAAGCGAAAAAAATATCAGGTGCAACGACTGGTTAGGAGGTATTTATGATTCATTATTCAAAAAAATTTATTGAAGAAGTTAAGCGAATATTGCCAGAAAAAATGGAGATTCACAAAGCCATTGCTTATGGGCTTCCCAATGTTGGCAGTCTCATTTATGAAGAATCAAAAAAGATACTGGATATTTATCATTCTTGGACAACAGAAATGACTTCGCATTTTCAACAGAATAGTTAGGTATTTCTCTCGACAAATTCACGCATTCGGCGGTCTATATCGTCCAACTTAGAACTGGCTATATTAAATGCTCTTGCTTCTTCTTTTGTTGGGTTATCCTTCATTGATGTAAATTTTTGAGTTACGACATGGTAAGTTCTTAACAATTCGTCTCGTGCAATGTCAAATTCTTTACAAAGTTCTTGCCATTCTTGGTTTGGAGTAATCATTTTATGGGTTCTCCTTTAATTATGCTAGGGGGTTTTATACAATGATTCAATGTCACGATTTAGACCTTTTGAAAATTCCCTTGGGATTAGCGATTGTATCTCTTTTTTATATTCTTGAAGTAATTTGTCTCTTTGTGGCCTGTTGTCTCCAAACTTACCGACTCCGTCTTCAACAACAAGTATCATTTTTGTCAATGTTGTTACTATTTTTTGGAGTTGTTTTTGTGTTACTCCAATGTCTTCTTGTTTTGTGGCTACCTTTTTCAGAGATGAATCAACTGATTGGACTTGCTTTTCTAACGCTAGGTATGGGCTTGATACCTTTACTTCGGGGTGTTGTTCTAAAAATTGAAGAAATACACCGGCAAGAAGGCAAAGAAAAGAGTATCCAATAATTTGCCATGACTTAAGGCGATATCCAATAACTAAGAATATTAATGTAGCTATGGAAAGTATGATAATAAGTTTCATATTTTTCTCCTAACAAGTTATTGTACTGACCAGCATATCTCCGAAAAAAAGCCTTGACAAACCTTCCTTGATATTTTAAAGAGTTTTCTAACAGTATATCACTCAATATTGAATAATACACTGCTATCAGGATAACTCCAAGTGCTAAAAATACCCGATGGCATAATTACAAGCTTTGGCTCTTTCCTCTCCAAGAAAAATATACCTTTACCATCCCACAATTATTATAAAAAATGGTTAAGATTTTATTTGGATTACTGCTATAAATATCAATTATCTTCCCTAAGTCCAGGCAGCCTTCCTAATTTCTTAAAAAAACTCAAAGAAAAGAAGCAATCCGGGGTACAGCAGAAACAGGCACATGAGGCAATCCGCCTTTTTTACGAATTGGTCAGTCAACAGCCTGATATTAGAATGGTTTTGGCTACAATAGCACAACAAAATCCCGGAATCAAGGATATTGTATCAAATTCAAAACATCAGATTCATGTAAATGCTCCTTTTCGGAAACAGTATCCATATGATTTTAACGTAAAACCAGAAATTAACAAAGGAGAAACTAATTGTAATTGGCAAAACATTTTCCTTGAATTAAACAATGAGATAAAGGTCAGACACTATTCACCTAAAACCCTGAAGTCTTATGTGATATGGGTCCGGAAATTTCAGCACTTCACTAAAAGCAAAAATCCGGAAACATTATCGGCTTCAGACGTAAAAGAATTTTTAACCTTCTTAGCGGTTAAACAAAAAGTCTCTGCTTCATCTCAGAATCAGGCTTTTAATTCTCTCTTGTTCTTCTTCCGAAATATTCTGAAAAAGGACTTTGGCAAAATTGACGGTGTTGTCCGAGCCAAAAGAAAACCCTATATCCCTGTTGTTTTATCCAGAGAAGAAATAGACAGCATAATCAAAATGTTGCCATATCCGTACAGTCTTATGGTAAAGCTGCTCTATGGCTGCGGCCTCCGTTTGTTTGAGTGTCTGAATCTTCGGGTCAATAATTTTAATTTTGATGCGGGTATCCTAACGGTTCATGATGGTAAAGGGAAAAAAGACAGAACCGTGCCTCTACCTGAGACGCTTCGAACTGAATTGCAGTCCCATCTTGAACGGGTAAAAAAGCTGCATCAAAAAGATCTGAAAGAAGGCTATGCCGGTGTTTTTATGATGAGTCAAATGGAGAAAAAATACAAGAATGCCAGCAAAGAATTTGTATGGCAGTGGTTTTTCCCGGCAAAGGCATTGACCTACATTTCGGACACAGACGAGTTCAAACGGTATCACCACCATGAAACTCACGTTCAAAGAGCAATTAAGAAGGCAGTCAATAAAGCTCAACTCACTAAACGGGCTTCCGCCCATACGTTTCGCCATAGCTTTGCTACGCACCTGCTTCAGGCAAATTACGACATCCGTACGATACAGGAACTGCTCGGGCATACGGATGTGAGGACGACCATGATATACACACACTGTGTGCCTGGCAGGACCCACAAAGAGATGAAGAGTCCACTGGATTTTTAATCATTGAAAAAAAGGATATTGAAATGGTTCAAACCATAATATCAGAAGGAATAATTACAGATGAAGCGCTCCATGAATTTCGTAATCGTGTAGGGAAAAAACTTCGCATTAATCATCAATTTAATGAACTTGCTTCAAAAGATGCTATCCGGAAATTTTCGGACGGTATAGGCGACCCCAATCCACTCTGGCGGGATGAGACCTATGCCAGAGCGACCGTTTATAAAACCATCGCAGCCCCCCCAAGCTGGCACAACAGCGTTCTGCCAACATGGGTACTTCAGGGGCTTGCCGGGGTTCATGCACTGCATACAAGTTCAGATTGGGAGTTTTATAAACCAATTCTCCTCAATGACAGAATTACCCCGGAATGCCGCTTAACTAAATGCAAGGTAAAACAGAGTGATTTTGCAGGTAAATCAGTGATCGAGCAGCAAGAAGTGAAATATTTTAATCAAAACGGAGAGCTTACCGCAAAAGTAAAATCAGCAGCCTTCAGAGTTGAACGTGCTGCTGCCAGGCAAAAAGGGAAATACAGTAAGATTCAGCTCCCCCATCCCTGGACGGAAGAGGAGATATTGGAAATTGAAGCTCAGGTTTTAAATGAGAAGATACGGGGTGCAGAAAATCGTTTCTGGGAAGATGTGGCAGCCGGAGATGAATTGCCTGTGCTAACAAAGGGTCCTTTAGGACTGACAGATTTTATTGCATATATAATTGGTGCATCCCCTGTTCCTATAAAAGCTCACGGGCTCTCGCTCAGAGATTATAGAAGACACCCTGCATGGGGATTCCGCGATCCTGTGACTTTTGCAATGGAACCCATTTACAGTGTGCACTATAATGCCTTTGCCGCTCAAGCGTGTGGCATCCCTTACCCTTATGATGTTGCTGTTCAGAGACATTGCTGGCTGATTCAACTTATGACAAATTGGATGAGTGATAACGGATGGCTGAAAAAGAGCTATGCAAAATATCGTGATATTGTATACCTTTCGGATGTTGTATGGTTAAAAGGAACCATTGTACGAAAGTACATGGATGAAAATAGTGAGCATTGTGTTGATATAAAGACAGATGCCATAAACCAGAGGGGAAGATCAGTGATGAATGGGCAGTCCACGGTTATTCTGCCCTCAAGAGACCGGGCATCAAATCCGGTTAAAAAAAGGCTTGGAAAAGAATAATTATGTTTTTTGAAGAATGGATACACAATAAAATTAGAAAAACCTTTAAGAAAAACCCGGAGTATCGAAAATTTACCGGCAAAGAAAACCTGCAGGAAATTAACCGGCAGGATGTAGAAAAATTTCAATGTTTCAACCTAAATAAAATCTTAGAATATGCTTCAAGCCAAAGTGTATTTTACAGAGGACTTTATCAAAAAGTCGGAACGATAAACACGTTAGCCGACCTGGGAAATATCCCTTTTACACAACCGGATGATATTCGATACCACCCCTATAAACTGTTGTGCGTCTCACAGTCTCAAATAAAAAGAACGTTTTCTCATTTTACTACTGGCACCACAGGCAGACCGAAAAAGATTTTTTTTACTCAAAAAGATGCAGATGCAATTGTCGATTCGAAGGCTGCCATTATGAAAACGGTCATGTCCGAAGCCGGCATGGATATGAGAGGTCAATCTGTACATATATTTTTGCCTGATAACGTTACACCGCTGAGCATGGCAAGGCTGATTGCAAGGGGTGTTGAAAAGTTAGGTGGGGTGCCGGTTATTGGAGATTGCTACTGTCCCACTGAGGAAAAAATCCAATCAATCATCAAAACCAGACCTGTTATGATCATGGGGTCGGCGTTTCGGATATGGCGTATGACACAGGAAGGGCGACTGATTCATAATCTTAAGAGTATCGGTGTCAAAGCGGTATTTATAACCTCCGAATATCTCGCTGTACCCGCAAGAAAATACCTTGAAACATGCTGGGGTGCTGAAATCTTTCACCACTATGGTATGACCGAAGCCGGTTTTGCAATTGGTATTGAATGCCATGCTCACGATGGGTATCATTTTAATGAATGCGATCTCCTTTTTGAAACTGTTGACCCCGAAACCAGTGAAATGCTTACCAATGAAGAAGAGGGAGAGCTGGTATTTACAACCTTAAACCGGGAAGGAATGCCTCTGATTAGATATCGAACGGGCGATATTGCACGAATCATCCGAACGCCGTGCAAATGTGGAGCAAATACAGTACTCAAAATCGGACAAATCCCCAAAAGGAAAGCATTGATTGTTGAGATAGGAAACAAAAGAAAAATATTTACCTCCATGGTAGATGATGCGCTGTATGCTGTACCTGAACTTGTTGATTACCGTTTATTTATCACCAAGAAAAATAGTAAAGATGCTATATGTTGTCATGCTGAGGTTCTGGAAAATAGTACAGGTGTTGAACAACAGATTATCCAGCGTTTGATTTCAATAGCCCCAATCAAAGAAAGCATCGGTTCAAAGATGCTGGGCATGCCCGAAATTAAGTTTGCTGAAAAGGGAACGTTAAGAAGAGGCGGGAGAACTCAAAAAAGACGTATAGTGGATAATCGGTAAACAGGGGCAAATAATGCTTATCTCAAAGGTAAGACGTACCATAGAAAAATACCGTATGCTGGAACAAGGGGATAGGGTTGTAGTTGCCGTTTCAGGGGGGGCTGATTCCGTCTTTCTCCTCCATACATTAGAGGAATTAAGAGAGGATTTTAACATTACCCTGATTGTTGCCCACCTGGACCATTGTATTCGAGGGATGGAGGCAAAGAGGGAATGCAGGTTTGTAGAGAAGCTGGCAAATACTTTCCATCTGCCTTTTGAATCCAAATCCATTGATATCCCTGCTTTGAAAAAGGCTGAGAAGAAATCTACCCAGCAGGCTGCCAGGGATGCCCGATACGAGTTCTTCGTGGATACCTTGAAAAAGTTCAATGCACAAAAGGTGGCTCTGGGGCATAATGCAGACGATCAGGCTGAAACGGTCTTGATGAGGTTAATAAGGGGGGCAGGGATTAAAGGTCTTTGCGGGATTCCTCCTGTCAGAGATGGTATCTTTATACGCCCCCTTATCGAGATCCAGAGGTCAGAGATAGAAGGATTCCTGAGAGAAAACAGCATTGAATTCGTTACTGATAGTTCAAACAGGGAAAATGTCTATTTACGTAATAAGGTACGTAATAGCTTGATGCCAATATTGGTGAAGGAGTACAACCCTGGAATTGTGCAGAACCTGATTCATACCTCTGAGATATTGAGGAAAGAAGATGAATTCATGGAGAAACTCGTTTTGAATCTCTTCTCCAGAATTTGTGTCTCAGGGGGAAAGGAATCACTAACCCTTAATATTCTCTATCTAAAGGGTTTAGAAGGGTCCATGCAGATTAGAGTCTTGAGAAAGGCGATGGAGTCCTTTTCAGGCAACCTGAAAAGGATTAACTTTAGACATCTGGAATCTCTGGTGGGGATGCTTTCCAGTGAAGGCGCCAATAAGTCATTAAGTCTACCCGGAGGAATCATTGTTGAGAAGCAATACAATGAATTGATAATAAGAAGAGAAGTCAAAGAAACCCCATTCTGTTATTCTTTCTCTGAAATTCCCAACTATGTCAGACTTAAGGAGGTCAATAAAGAAGTAGAACTCAAGGTTATTCCACAAAAGGAAGGTTTGAACTTAAATGTTGATCCCAATGTAGCGTTTATGGATTATCGTCAAATTAAATTTCCTATTGTTATCAGAAATTTCAGGGAAGGGGACAGGTTTCAACCTATGGGAATGGAGGGCACTAAAAAACTGAAGGATTTCTTTATTGATAATAAGATACCTAAATCTACACGCAGACAGATCCCCCTTCTCCTCTTTGATAACCTGATAGCATGGGTCATGGGTTTAAGGATGGATAACAGAGTAATGGTAGGGAAATGCCCCGGAAAGATTCTTGAGGTGAGGATTTTCTGAATGGGTCTAATCACTGTGACTCAGATATTAGACCATAGACAACAGACATCAGACCTTAGACTGAAGAGGGGGAAATAGCCAGGGATTACACAATTGGAAAGTCTGGTGTCTAACGTCTGAAGTCCAGTGTCTGAAATTGTAGGATTTTTATTGTAATTTATAATAATTTGTATTATATATTTTTAAAGGCTACGCATAGAAAAATTCATATAACTAACCACCTGTTTGCAAACAGGTGGTCTGACAACGAACAACTGACACTATGCTTTATTGAAGGGGACAATGAATCCATTTTACAAAAACATGGCACTATGGCTGGTTATCACCTTGATGATGATATTATTGTATCAACTTTTTAATAAACCCCAGACAACCGAGGAAAAAGTTATATTCAGTGATTTTTTATCCGCAATTGAGAGGGGTGATATCTCAGAAGTTGAAATCCAGGGGGAAAATATCCAGGGTAAATACCTGAGTGGAAAGGGATTCAAAACCTATGCTCCCCAAGACCCTGACCTGATTAGAACCCTGAAATCCAAGGATATTAGAATATCTGTTAAGCCAAGGGAAGAATCCCCATGGTATTTTACCGCCCTTATTTCATGGTTTCCTATGCTCCTCCTTATTGGCGTATGGATACTGTTTATGAGACAGATGCAGGCTGGTGGCAGGGCAATGTCATTTGGGAAAAGCAGGGCTAAATTGCTCTCGGAACACCAGCACAAAATAACATTTGAAGACGTGGCTGGTATTGATGAAGCAAAGGAGGAGCTTCAGGAGATCATAGAGTTTTTAAAAAACCCCAAGAAATTTACAAAATTGGGCGGGAGAATCCCCAAAGGGGTTCTTTTAATGGGTGCCCCAGGTACTGGAAAGACACTATTGGCAAAAGCGATTGCTGGAGAGGCCAATGTCCCTTTTTTCAATATAAGCGGGTCAGATTTTGTTGAGATGTTTGTCGGGGTAGGTGCATCTCGAGTTAGAGACCTCTTTATCCAGGGCAAGAAAAATGCCCCCTGTATTATATTTATCGATGAGATTGATGCTGTGGGAAGACATCGCGGAGCAGGGCTCGGTGGCGGGCATGATGAAAGGGAACAAACACTGAACCAATTACTGGTAGAGATGGATGGATTTGAATCTAATGAAGGTGTAATTCTCATTTCGGCTACCAATAGGCCCGATGTATTGGACCCGGCATTGATGCGGCCGGGAAGATTTGACCGACAGGTTGTAGTGCCCCCGCCTGATGTAAGGGGGAGGGTAGGAATACTTAAGGTACAT
Organism: Thermodesulfobacteriota bacterium; assembly: GCA_040757775.1. NCBI lineage: Bacteria > Pseudomonadati > Thermodesulfobacteriota > Thermodesulfobacteriota bacterium. The sequence continues at coordinate 7,094 of JBFLWQ010000037.1, read as the reverse complement.
GCTAAAAAGACCCCTTTGTCTAATGGTGTAGATATGGAGGTTTTAGCCAGGGGAACTCCTGGTTTTACTGGAGCTGATTTAGAGAATTTAGTGAATGAAGCAGCTCTGCTGGCAGCAAGGAAAAGCAAAACGAATTTAGAGATGGAGGATTTTGAAGAGGCCAAAGACAAGGTTATGATGGGTACTGAAAGAAGGAGCATGATCATCAGCCCTGAGGAAAAACGTAACACAGCTTATCACGAAGCAGGCCATGTATTGGTTGCTAAGCTGCTGCCGGGTACAGACCCAATCCATAAAGTGACCATAATACCCAGGGGCAGATCATTAGGTTTGACCCAGCAACTGCCCATAGATGAAAGGCACACATACCCCAAAGAATATTTGTTAAACAATATTTCAATTCTACTTGGAGGAAGGGCAGCTGAGGAGATAGTATTGGGGGATCTCACCACTGGTTCTGGCAACGATCTTGAAAGGTCTACGGATTTAGTAAGGAAGATGGTTTGTGAGTGGGGAATGAGTGAAGACCTGGGACCTCTTACCTTTGGTAAAAAAGAAGAGCAGATCTTTCTTGGAAGAGAGATTGCTCAGCACCGGGATTACAGTGAGGATACCGCTATAAAGATTGATAAAGAAGTTAAAAGGATTGTTACAGAAAACTATGGAAGGGCAAAGAAAATTTTAACTAACAATATTACTACCCTCCATGACCTTGCCCATGCTTTACTGGAAAAGGAGGTTCTTGATGCGTCGGAGATCAACGATATAGTAGAAAAAGGACAGGTGCAGATAGAGACTAAGGAATTTAAAGAAGTGAAGAGAACCCAGAAGGCAACAGAGACTACAGAAATTAAAAAGGTGAAAAGGACTAAACAAAAACGGTTAGTTCCAGAATCTTGATGAAGTCGTAAAAAGTCAAAAGTCAGACTGCACAGTAAAAAGCTCCAGATGCAAGGCGCGCAAATCACGAGGAGTGAAGCGTACTTATAGCTACGCTGTAACAACGAGGGATGCAGCGCAACGCCGCAGATGGACTTTTTACGAAGCCGTCAATCTTGATTAGAATGACCGATAGTCAACACGAAGATGAATTTGTTATAAGATGTAAAAAGGTTGACCTAAACCTCAGCAAGCGTACTTACATTATGGGGGTTATAAATGTAACCCCCGATTCTTTTTCTGACGGAGGATTTTTCTTTGACCTCCATCGAGCCATTGCCCATGCTCTGAAGTTGGTTGATGAGGGGGTTGATATTATAGATATTGGTGGGGAGACAACCAGACCTGGTTCAAAACCGATCACTGCTGAAATGGAGATTAGTAGGGTTATTCCTGTGATAGAAAGGCTTGCACCGAAAATCGATGTGCCTATCTCCATAGATACTTATAAGTCTGTTGTTGCAGAAAGAGCCATTGATGCGGGTGCCGAGATAATAAATGACATAAGTGCATTGAATTTTGACCCTAAAATGGCAGAGAGCGCTTCCCGCCATGATGTTCCTGTTGTCCTGATGCATATGAAGGGGACTCCTGAGAATATGCAGCAAAACCCCCGTTATGAATCCCTGATTTCAGAGATTATCGAATACCTGAAAGACAGTATTGATATGGCTGAAAGAGCTGGGATAGACCCCCATAAGATTATTATAGATCCCGGAATAGGATTTGGAAAGTCTCTGGATGACGGACACAACCTGAAAATAATTAATAGGTTATCAGAATTCAGAAGCTTGGGCAAACCTATCCTTGTAGGTCCCTCAAGAAAGGCATTTATTGGGAAAATCCTGGATGCTGATGTAACACAAAGGGAGGAGGGGACTGCCGCTGCTGTGTCAGCAGCGATACTCAATGGCGCCAACATCGTAAGGGTTCATAATGTGGGTATGATCAAGAAGGTTGTGAGGGTAATTGATGCAATAAAGAATGCATAGTGTCAGTTATTGGTTGTCAGCCAGCCTGTTTGCAGACAGGTGGTCAGTTGTATGGGTATATCAAGGAGTTGAGGGAAGTATCTGTTTTCACTGAAAGCTGAGAGCTGTAAGCTGATAGCCATGGAGACCTATTATGGGTAGATTGTTTGGTACAGATGGTGTAAGAGGGGTTGCAAACATTGAACCCATGACTGCTGAAACAGCAGTGCAGCTGGGTAGAGGGATTGCTTATCTGTTTAAAAATGCACAGAGAAGGCATAAAATAGTGGTTGGTAAGGATACCCGTCTTTCTGGATATATGATAGAAAATGCCTTGACTGCCGGAATCTGCTCTATGGGTGTTGATGTTCTGCTGGTTGGCCCCCTTCCGACCCCTGGAATAGCCTTTATTACACCCAGTATGAGGGCAGACGCAGGGGTAGTAATCTCTGCATCCCACAATCCTTTTCAGGACAACGGAATAAAATTTTTTTCCAGAGATGGCTTTAAGCTGCCGGACGAATTGGAGATGAAGATTGAAGAGTTGATCTCAGAGGGCAGTATAGATTCTCTTCGTCCTACAGCATCAGAGGTCGGAAAAGCGTTTCGTATAAATGATGCAGCGGGCAGATATATAGTCTTTCTTAAGAATACGTTTCCAAGGACACTCTCCCTGGATGGTTTGAAGATCGTCTTAGACTGTTCAAATGGTGCAGCCTATAAGGTAGCTCCTGCTGTATTTAGAGAACTTGGAGCCGAACTGGTTACATTGGGTGTTGAACCTGATGGTGAGAATATTAACTTAAACTGTGGTTCTTTGCATCCAGAGTTAATCAGTAAGACCGTTAAGGAGAAAAAGGCAGACTTGGGCATAGCCTTTGACGGGGATGCTGACAGGGTAGTCTTTGTTGACGAAAATGGTGAGCTGGTCGACGGGGACCATATTATGGCAATCTGCGCTGCGGAGATGATAAAGAATAGAAAGCTCAAGAAGAATACATTGGTTACTACCGTGATGAGCAATATGGGGCTGGATATAACCCTCAAAAAGTTGGGAGGAAAGATCGTTAAAACAGCAGTAGGGGACAGGTATGTTGTAGAGGAGATGGTTAGAAATGGTTATAACCTGGGTGGGGAAAAGTCTGGTCATATCGTGTTTCTGGATCATAATACCAGCGGAGATGGGATTCTGTCTGCATTGCAGATATTGGCAGTTATGAAGATAAATAATAGAAGATTATCGGAGTTAGCCCGGATAATGGAACCGCTTCCCCAGGTTTTATTGAATGTAAAAGTCAGAGAGAAAAGGGAGGTAGATGATATACCTGAAATTGCCTCTAAGATAAAGAACACAAAAGAAAAATTGGGAGATAAAGGAAGGGTTCTGGTTAGATTTTCAGGGACTGAGTTAATATTCAGAATCATGTTAGAAGGAGAAGATCAGGACGAGATATCTGCTATGGCAGAAGAGATTGCTGATTGTACAAAGAAGGTTTTGGGGTAATAGCGGAGGTAAGTTAAGTGGCCAGATTATCGGTAAACGTTGATCATGTTGCAACCCTTAGGGAAGCAAGGAGGATAACCGAACCTGACCCTGTGACAGCAGCCGCTATAGTTGAACTGGCTGGGGCTGATGGGATAATAGTTCATTTGAGGGAAGACCGAAGGCATATTAAGGATAGGGACCTCTGGTTGCTCAAGCAAACAGTCAAAAGCAAGCTGAATTTAGAAATGGCTTCAACTCAGGAGATGATAAGGATAGCCCTGGAAATAAAACCTGATATGGCAACCTTAGTTCCGGAAAAGAGAGAAGAGCTGACCACTGAAGGCGGACTGGATGTCAATATGAATAGAGAAGCAATAGAAAATTCTGTGGCGTTGCTTAAAGATGGAGGGATAGTTGTTAGTCTTTTCGTTGATCCGGATATATATCAGGTTAAGGCTGCACATAGAGTTGGTGCCGATTTTATAGAAATCCACACAGGGACATTCTGTGATGCTAAGGACAGGATTGAGGAAGAAAAAGAACTCGATAGGATTCTTGCCGCTGTTAAAATGGCATCAGAATTAAAACTGGGAATAAACGCGGGGCATGGGTTGAACTATTTGAATATCAAGAGGCTAATAGGGATTAATGAGATTGAGGAGTTCAGTATTGGTCATAGCATAATATGTAGGGCTTTATTTGTAGGTTTGGATAAAGCAGTCAGAGAGATGATTGAATTGATAAATACATAAGGGTTCAAGGGGGCAAGGATTAGAGTGAAATGTTAAAAAAACACTTGAACCCTAGAATCCTTGACACCTCGGACCCTCTTCACCAACCAGATGGGAGATAAGCAAAAGGATAGTCTCCAACATGATTTTGGGAATAGGTATAGACATAGTCAGGATGTCAAGGATCGAGCATCTTTCTATAAGATGGAAGGGTCGGTTTTTAAACAGGCTCTTTACAGAAAGGGAGATAGATTTTTGCATAAACAAGAGATTACCCAGCCAACATTTTGCCATACGATTCGCGGCTAAAGAGGCTTTCTTAAAGGCACTGGAGCTGGGAATGCGTGCTGGTATACCCTGGAAAGACATTGAAATCATCAATGATACCATGGGTAAACCCTCAATTGAACTACACAGCAAAGCTAAAGAAATCGGCATTAATAACAATATAAGAAATATTTTTTTAAGCATGTCTCATGATGGTGGTTATGGAATTGCTCAGGTGATACTGGAGGGTTAGATTGAAGGCAGTTACGTCTGAGATTATGCAGAGGTTGGATAAAAGGGCTATTGAGGAATGCGGAATCCCTGGAATAGTTCTTATGGAAAATGCTGGAAGCAGGGCAACAGAGGTAATTGAAAGTTACTATCCTGAGCTTGTTAACAAAAAGGTTGCGGTCTTTTCCGGCAAAGGGAACAATGGGGGTGACGGTTTTGTTATTGCCAGGCACCTTTTTAATAGAGGTGTTCAGGTAAAGGTGTATCTTTTGACTGCAGGGGACAGTCTCCTGGGAGATGCTAAGACAAACTTCGAAATTATAAAACATCTGGGCTTAGATATTCTTGAGTTTAAGGAGGAAGGTATTATAGATTTGATTAGGGATGAAATAAGAGACTGTGATTTAATTATCGATGCCATTTTTGGAACTGGTCTAAACTCTGAGATAAAAGGTCTCTTTCGGGACGTTATAGAGGTTTTGAACCAGACAGATATTCCCATGGTTGCAGTTGATATACCTTCCGGGTTAGACGCCAATACCGGAAAAATTTTGGGAAACTGCATTAAAGCAGACCTGACAATCACCTTTGCCCATCCCAAGGTGGGGCTGCTAATCCCAGAAGGGACAGAATATGTGGGAGAGCTGGAGATAATTGATATAAGCATTCCTAAACACTTGATTGAGGGAGAGGAAATACAGAACTACATTATTGATAGAGATGAATTGAAGTCTCTCCTTAAACCCCGGGACCTCAGTTCCCACAAGGGAGACTTTGGGCATCTTCTGGTAGTTGCGGGGTCCACAGGTAAAACCGGGGCGGCGGTTTTGACCTGCCAGGGAGCTATGCATGCAGGGGTCGGGCTTGTTACTCTGGGTATACCGGAAAGTCTTAATCCTATAATGGAGAATAAGCTGACAGAGGTAATGACCGAACCTTTGCCTGAGACTCCCCCGGGATTTTTGGGTATCCAAGCCCTTGAAAAGATTGTAGCATTAACAGAGAAAAAGAGCGCATTGGCTTTGGGCCCCGGGGTATCTACAAATGATGGAACTATAGAACTCGTTCATAGAATTGTTAAAGAAGTCAATATTCCGCTTGTAATTGATGCCGATGGTCTGAATGCCCTGGCAAGAGATGTAAACATCCTGAAAGAAGCAAGGGCAGTTGTTGTATTGACCCCTCATCCCGGAGAGATGGCAAGGTTAATGAATACCTCAGCAGCAGAAATCCAGAATGATAGGATAGAAATTTCTCGCAGGTTTGCCCAGGAATACAATGTCTATCTGGTTTTAAAAGGATTTAGAACAATAATAGCTGACCCCTTTGGGGGCATCTGGATCAATCCCACAGGAAATCCAGGGATGGCTGCCGCTGGCATGGGGGACGTCCTGACCGGTATGCTCTCAAGTTTTATTGCCCAGGGGTTTGATATAATGGATGCTGCTAAATTAGCGGTCTTTTCCCATGGACTGGCAGGAGATACTATTGTCTCTGAAAGGGGAGAGATAGGTTTGCTTGCCACAGATGTTATAGAAAGGATACCGTCGGTTTTAAATGAGTTGAGGGATTCTGTAAGGAGATAAATCTAACGTGAGCATTTAGCTATCAGCCGTCAGCTCTCAATAAAACAGATAGGTTAGGACAAAAACCCCATAATTAGCTAAGGCAATGTTTGGTGAATACTGACCGCTGAGCGCTGACTGCTTACAATCAAGCTATCTTCTGTGAAGGAAAAACGAATTAAAACAAAACTAAAGAGCCCACATGCTACCCTTGAATTTGGAGAGATTTTGGGTAAATATTTGACAACTGGTGATATTGTTGCATTGATCGGGGATTTAGGGACAGGAAAGACCCAGTTAGCGAAAGGGCTGGCACGGGGAGTAGGTGTCCCTGAAGAATACTGCATAACCAGTCCAACTTACACCATAGTCAATGAATACCAGGGCAGGATTCCCCTTTATCATTTTGATCTTTACCGGCTGGAAGGCAATTCGGATCTGGAGAACCTTGGATATGAAGAGTATTTTGAAGGGAAGGGGGTTACTTTAATTGAGTGGGCAGAGAAAATAGCCCATCTGTTACCTGAGAATCGTATGGAAATACATATTAGCCATTTAGGAAATGATGTTAGAGAGTTTGAGATCATTGGGTTTGGAGATCGTTATAGCAAGATTGTCGATAAGATGGTACACTTTTTACTGTAGAGCTTATATTTGAAGTCCGAGAGGATAAATGAGTGTAGGAGGAGAGGAAAGATGAAAATTTTAGACGAAGCTATAAAAAAAGGACAGAGCACACTCTCAGAGTATGAGTCGAAAAAGTTTTTAGCTTCTTATGGTATTCCAATAACAAAAGAGAAGCTGGCGAAGACGAAGGAAGAAGCAATCCAGGCGGCAAAAGAGATAGGATTTCCTTTGGTACTAAAGGGCTGCGCTCCGGAGATAACACATAAGACAGAGCTCA
>JBFLWQ010000036.1 GCA_040757775.1 Thermodesulfobacteriota bacterium | reverse complement strand
TTTCTATTATTATAACGGAATTCGAGTTCTTTTAAATATAATGGAAACTTTTCTTTTGAGACACCATGATGTTTCATAAGTCGTTCTTTGGCAAAACTCCAGAAGCCTTCAATACCGTTAATATATATTTTGGGTATTAGTAAGAGTTGTTTTTTATGCGGGTGTCAGATCCGCAACCATCGAATGCCGGGAAGCGGAAATGAAGAAATGGCTATATGATTTCAAATTACTGGCTGAAGCGTCTGATGTAAAGGAAAAGCAGATTGTTGACCATATCGGTTTTCCTAATAAAGTTCGTCAATGTGTATTGAACGCTCAGTCTTTTAGCACTCTGCTTGTTTCATTTGGTTCATTTCAACAGTATTTCCGGCGGTGGGGTATCAATAACTTGAACCCAGACGAAAAAAGTCTTGACTCGATTAGAAAAGACTTACGCTCACGTTTTGTAGGCATAGGTCCCGTCAACGTCAATCATTTTTTGTCTGAACTTGGGTTAAACGTCTTGAAGCCTGACAGGGTTATCTGTCGTATTTTCTATAGACTGGATCTCATTAAAAGCCCTGATGATACGGACGGAGCGATAGCCGTGGGGCGTGATTTTCAACAAGCAGTCGGGAAACCGCTACGAGTTATTGACATAATCATAGTCAAATATGGGCAGATCGGAAAATCGAAAGATTTGGGAACGAACGGAGGTATTTGTTTGGAAAACGATCCGAAATGCTATATGTGTGACGTTCTAGACTACTGCCACTGGAACCGTAACAGGTAAGAAATGGTCTGAGGTTCCTCGACAGGGAGGCATAACCAGCGGCTTCACAGCGACCGCTTACAGCGGCGCGTGAGCCTTCGCGTTAGGGATACCAATCATTTATCTTCTTTCGCGGCATCATTGTATAGAATAAATTCCTTGCGCCTTTAACGTACGGATAACCGTGTCCATCCATTGCTCATCTACTATAGTGCCACCATTAGCAATAACTCTATTGATCTGCACGATGGTTTCAGGTTGAAACAGCGCATATACGCTGTCCTTACTATCAATGTGGGGGCGCCTTTCAACGTCAGCGAATTTTACTGCCATATTTGGGTCGTTTAGAATAAATAATTTATTATTTTTTTGAATGGGTTCCTGGAAGTTAACTTTATTGACGCGCATCCACTGATTACCATTGAATGACAAGAAATGTCGCTTGGAAGATTGATAATAATTCAAGATCATCTTTGTTAAGACATCTATTTGTGAAGACATCATAGTTGTTCTAAAAATCATCATAGTGCCCATTTCAAACGATGCGCCATTATCGCCGTTCAAGTCAGCACCAATAACTCCACCAGGAACATCTATTCCTCCTAAATCAATCTTGAATGGAAGTTGCATGTATTTAATTTCTTTCCCGTCAATGATCATACGCAATAACGTAGACTGACCATCTATGCCAAGTTCACAAATTAAGTAATAGGGTTTCCCAAAAGGAATACCGCTACTTCCAATGGGAAGTTTAATGTTATATGGTTCGTCCTTGGCATCTATGAATAAAAATGTGAAAATATTATCAGGGGAAATGTAGATAGATAAGCGACTTCCATTAACTCGGCCAAAATCAAAAATGTATTTTCTGCGATTTGCTGAAACGTCGTTAAGTTTAATTAATGCCTGAAGAGATATTCCTGGGAAGTTTTGCGAAAACAATCCTGCGGAAACTTGTTGTTGCTGTTGAATTGCGGCTTTTTCTGCAGATTGTCTAGTCTGTAGATTTGGCTTAATCCACCATGAAATTGAAGTTAATATAATTCCTAAAAACAAACACATTATAATACTAAGGTGCATTCCTTGTTCTATGCGAGAAATTCCAAAGCACCCAAGCAAAAACGCCAAGATTAAAAGAACATTAGAGAAATTAACGCTAAGCCTCCCACTGAAAGTAACAGCAGCAAGAATAAGCGCGATAATACCCCAAGTAATAGGACTATTGAAAAAAAAGTGTATTTTATCTGTCCACATTTTTTCATTTTATCACCCTTGTTTCTTGTGTCAAGTATATAGCCACCTATAGTCACCTATTTTATGTATTGTCTTTTCAACCATAAAGTTTTAAAATCTCCTAACCATCAAAATCGGGAGGACTTCGCCTCTCATTTTGGCCGTTGCCCCAAAATATTCCTCATTAAGTAAGCCAGTTATGGTATAGTAGTTGACAGGAAGGCCACTATGAGATTTGAATGGGACCCAAAGAAGGCTGAGGCAAACATAAAAAAACATGGAGTTACGTTTCAAGAGGCAGCTACAGTCTTCGGAGATCCTCTGGCCATTACGTTCCAAGACCCGAATCATTCTGTGGATGAAGAAAGACAAATGACATTTGGCCTATCATTAGAAAAACGACTCATTGTTGTCTCACATACGGAACGTAAAGATAGAACAAGAATTATAAGCGCGCGTCTAATGGACCGCAAAGAAAGGGTGATATATGAGGAAGGTTAAGGAAACCGATGAACTCCGTCCTGAGTATAAACGGGAAGACCTTGGCGTGGGAGTCCGTGGCAAGTACTATGAAGAATACTGCAAAGGTACTAATCTTGTATTGCTGAGTCCTGATGTGGCAGAAGTATTCTCTACCGAAGAAGCTGTCAATGAAGCTCTGCGGTCTCTGATTAGTCTGGCAGAGAAATCAACGGGACGAACGAATCGTTCCACTGGATCGGCCAAAAAACGGGCTTCCCGGTGAACTTTCCGTTGGCTCGGAGCGCAGATACCCAGTAATGGTGTTGTGGCTGGCTTACATCATGGATGGTAACGGGGTCGGACCACAGCAAGTATAGGATATTGTAATGGATAATCCAGAACTGACCCTCTGAATATGCCTATAACGCGTGTTTGGGTAAGTTATTTCTAATTTTTTGATCCTTTACAAATCCGTTAATAATGATCTGAAAATAGAAAAGCAAATCCTCGTATAACCAACCTGCCATATCTATATATGCCTTTCCCATTGACACACAAGGAGCTTTATCCTATACTTGACTTGCCAAAAAGGGAATTCTTATCAAAAAATAACCCACAACCATTTTGCCTGATAATACTGAATTTTGGTTCTTCTACCAAAATATACGGTTAAATTGGGAAAAAGGGATATTGGGGGACATCCTAATTACGAGAAAGGGGGATTAATTAACATGAAAAAAACTAACCTGTTTTTTAGATTGGCTTTTATTTTCTTGTTTGTCCTTTGTGTTTTTGGGTTTTCTCTTGGGATAGCTTCAGCCCATTGTGACACGATGGCGGGGCCGGTTATTCATGATGCCAAAATGGCTCTGGAAAAAGGCGATATCACACCGGTGCTTAAATGGGTTAAGAAGGCTCAGGAAAAGGGAGTTCGAGATGCCTTTAAAAGGGCACTGGCGGCCAAGACCAAAGCTCCAGCAGTAAAAGAAAAAGCCGAAATGCGTTTTTTTGAAACCCTGGTCAGGATTCATCGGGCTGGAGAGGGTGCACCCTTTACAGGACTCAAACCGGGTGAAGCCATTGAACCGATTGTTGTTGCTGCCGATAAATCTTTAGAGATGGAGAATGTAGATGAATTACTTAAGAAGGTAACTGATGAAGTAGCTGCCGGGATTCGCAAACGCTTTGACCATGTGGTCGAGAAGAAAAAACATGTTGATGAGAGTGTTGAAGCCGGGCGGGAATACGTTGCCGCCTATGTGGAGTTTACCCATTATGTTGAAGGGCTTTATCAGAAGGCATCAGGAGAGGGTGCCCATCATCACGGAGAAATGAAAGCGCATAAACATGTAGGAAAAAAGCAGGAAAACCCCCCTTCTCCTCATAAGCATTAAAGGGGTTTAATAAACAGCAAAGATGATAGAATTAGGAAAAGTCCCCCTGATTCCAAATGATCGGATCTGTTTTTTGAATTCCGTTAAACAAAAGCAACAGAAGAATTAAGGAGGCCTATCCATGAACCAGACTTATAAGCATCGTCTTCAAAAGTGCAGTTTGTTGATGGAGGCGGCCGGCCTGGACGCCCTTCTGCTGACCAAACCCTCTAATATGTTCTACCTGACCGGCGACGGGCGCCTCTGCGCTTATGCCATGATTACTCAGGAAGGAAGGGTGGCTTTAGGGGTTCCTCAAACCGATATCGAAGATGTGAAGAAACTGGCTTCCTTCGATCATATCGTGGGATTTGAAGATGAAGTGGGAATGATTCACTCAATTGCCCACTACTTCAAGCATTTTGAGATTGAACAGGGACAAGTTGGATTGGAATTTACCTTTTTGACCCAGTCCATGATGAGCATGCTGACCCATCCCCATGCCAAACCCAAGGATGTCATCGTTAAAGATGCCACTGCCATCCTATCTGAACTGCGCTTAATCAAGGATGATAGAGAAATCGAACTCATGCGTAAAGCGGCTCGGGTGGCATCTATCGGGATTAAGGCTGCTGTCGAAGCCGTTAAGCCGGGGCTCACTGAAAGCCAGATTGCCGCAGAAGGCGAGTACGTCATGCGCCAGACCGGGGCAGAGGAATTCTGGAGGACATATGTTTCTTCCGGGCCGCGGACAAATATTGCCCACGGATTGCCGACTTCACGAAAACTGGAAAACGGCGATTTAGTTATGATCGATATCCATCCCATCGTCAATGGGTACAGTTCCGACATCTGCAGGACCGTTTGTGTGGGGAAACCGACCCCGGAACAAAATGCCGCCTATGACCTTTATGTTAATGCCCAGCAGTCCACCATCGTTAAAATTAAAGCCGGGGTAGGCATGGTCGAACTCGAAGAGACCATGCATGGGATCTTCAAGGATGCCGGTCATGGCCCGCATATCTTCGGGCCTCCCATCCATGGGGTAGGCATCAATTTTGAGGAATCACCTTTGCCGCCTGGTCATGCCTTTTTCCATGGTGAGAAGGAACCCCCTCCACTCCCTGTCAATGTCGTCATCGCTGTCGGCAACTGTGGGTTATATACCGGTCCCTGGGGGGTGCGGGTGGAAGATACGGTTGTGGTCGGAGACGAAGGCCCCGTAGTCCTAACAGAATTTCCATATTTCCTTGAACTTAAGGGTTGAACGGACCCAGCGCGTCTGCCCTAAATCCACAGCCGAGGACGGGGTTATTTTTACCGGCACTTATAGAAGGGTTGGGTTAATAGGCATCGCTGTTGGGCTTTTTAAGATTGCCCTGGTAATAGCCACCTTTAAAGCCCATCCAGTTCTCTCTTCTGTAAAAAAATCAACTTTTTAGTATCCCGATTAGAAACCACGACTATTTTAACTTGATTACCGCAAACGTGGAGGCGGTCGTTATGCCTTGGATGATTTTCTACCAGCAAGCGGCCATTGTTTATAAGGGTATCTTGAGCAAAATATACTTAGACTGACCAGGAGGAGATCATGGCGTTTAGAATTAAAGATAATATTTCATGGATAGGAAAGATTGACTGGGAATTGCGTAAATTTCATGGAGAAGAATACTCGACTCATCGGGGCTCAAGTTACAATTCCTATCTGGTCAAAGATGAGAAAACGGCCTTGATTGATACGGTGTGGGGAAAGTTTTCGGGTGAATTCGTGCAAAACTTGAGAAAGGAGATACCCCTGGAAAAAATTGATTTTGTCATCGCGAATCATGCGGAATCGGATCACAGCGGCGCATTACCTGAACTAATGCGCCATATACCCGAAACACCGATATATTGCACTTCCAACGGGGTGAAATCTCTGACAGGTCATTATCATCAGGATTGGAACTTTCGAGTTGTGAAGACAAGGGATAAACTCAGTCTCGGATCAAAGGATCTGGTATTCATTGAAGCTCAGATGCTACACTGGCCTGATAGCATGATGTGTTACCTGACCAAAGATAACATCCTCTTCAGTAATGATGCTTTTGGACAGCATATTGCATCTGAACTGATGTATAATGATTTGGTGGATCAAGCAGAGTTGTTTCAGGAAGCCATTAAGTACTATGCCAACATTCTGGCACCTTTTAGTGCCCTGGTCGATAAGAAAATAAAGGAAATAGTTGCATTGAATGTTCCTGTGGATATGATCTGCCCGAGTCATGGTGTAATATGGAGAAAAGAACCGTTGCAGATCGTGAACCAATATGTTCAATGGGCCAATAGCTACGCTGAAAATCAGATTACGATTGTCTACGATAGCATGTGGGACGGAACGCGGCAAATGGCAGAAGCAATAGCAAAAGGAATCATGGAAGCTGATCAAACCATTGCAGTAAAGTTGTTTAACATAGCAAGATCAGACAAAAATGATGTGATTACAGAAATCTTTAAGTCCAAAGCGATTCTGGTCGGGTCCCCCACTGTTAATAAGGGCGTTCTTTCCTCAGTTGCCGCTATTGTGGAAGAAATTAAGGGCTTAAGATTTCAGAACAAGAAAGCTGCGGCATTCGGCTGTTATGGTTGGAGTGGCGAGGGGGTAAAGGTTATATCGGACAAACTTAAAGAAGGTGGATTCCAACTATTCAATGATGGAATACGAGAAAAATGGAACCCGAAAACTAAAGCAGTTGACAACTGTATTTGTTTTGGAAGAGACGTTGCCTTGAACCTGAAATAACACTCACATACTTCCTATAATTAGGAGTGCACCGCCGATCAACAGTGACCAGAGTACCACGGAGTTCGATCCGAGGAGATACTCTTTAATGATTTTATATAAATCTACAGAATTATCCATCCCTCTATGCAGTGAAGAACAGTGGCACTAGTATTGATAAGAACTCGCTTTTCGATGGGCCGAGTATGTGAAAATGACGATTTTGTGTCAAGAAGAAACTGGTCACAAGGGATAATCCTGGTCTCGATAGAGGTTATTCGTCAAAGACCTTTTCAAAGACCTTTTCACTTGACACATAACTGGCTTTATCCTATACTGCCCCAAAAATAAAGAGGTAATTTCTATCATTGATGTGGAGTGTGAGGTGGATAATCTATGACCATTTTCTCCAAGAAGCAGACAGAGGTCAGAGAAATGATCGACAAGTATCTGGACAGGGTCGATTTTTGCATACGGCAGTTTCGCGATTCCATGATGAGGTTCCTGTCCAATGGGTGTACCCGGGAATTCATCTGGGATGTGGAAAAGGCACACAAGTTTGAGTCTGAGGCAGATGATTTGCGACGTAAAATCCAGATGACCCTCTATGGGAAGGCTCTTCTTCCTGATTCCCGTGGGGATTTGCTGACGCTGCTGGAATTTTACGATCGTATTCCCAGTGCGGCGGAAGATGCCCTCTTTTTGACTAAGATATTATGCCTGGATATACCGGAGGACTTGCTCGAAGACTTGGAGAAACTGGTAGAGATAAATGTAGATGCCTACCGCCTGATCCGCGAATGCATGAATACACTCTTCGAAAATCCCCATGAAACCCTCTACCAGACACGCGGCGTCGATGCGAAAGAAAGTGAATCCGACAAGCTGGAACGCTCTATTATAGAGCGGGTCTTCAAGTCGGACATGGCCACAGGCAAAATGATGCTGCTGAAAGAACTCGTCCAAACCATCGGCCAGATCTCTAACCGGGCGGAAAATACCGCCGACCGTATTAGTATCGTGGCTATCAAGAGACAGATTTAGAAATCATGTGGCAGATTATTTCAGCAGTCTTCCTGGGGTGGTCCTTAGGAGCCAACCATACAGCCAACGTATTTGGCACAGCGGTAGCTTCTCGTATGATTCGCTTCTGGACTGCTGCCATCGTATGCGCGGTCTTCATCCTTCTGGGAGCCGTTCTGCAGGGCCAGGCAGGGATGGCTACTTACAGGGCAATGGCCGGAGTCTCTCTCAATGCGGCATTTCTTGTTGCCCTTTGTTCAGCCCTTACGATCACTCTGATGACCTACCTTAAATTTCCTGTCTCGGTTTCACAGGCTGTTGTTGGTTCACTGGTGTCTATTGGGCTTTTGGAAGGCAACTTCCATTGGGAGGTTCTGGTGAAGGTGGTGATCTGCTGGGTGGGAACACCCTTAGGGGGGATGATCTTTGCCATCATCCTCTATTTCCTGGTGGGTAAATTTATGAATGGGTTGAACCTCAATCTCTTCCAGCACGACAGATACCTGCGCTGGTGTCTCATGGTCGTAGGCGGGTATGGCGCATATGCCTTAGGGGCAAACAATGTAGCCAATGTTACAGGGACATTTACCGGTCCCGAAATGCTTACACCGTTTCAGGCTTGTCTGATCGGTGGACTCAGCATAGGGCTTGGCGTACTTACATACGGTAAAAAGGTAATAATGACGGTGGGCAAAGATATAGTCAGACTCGATGGTTACACTGCCTTCATCGTTATTCTGGCAGAAGCAATCACTGTCCATATCTATGCTGGCATTGGGGTCCCTGTCTCCACCAGCCAGGCTGTGGTAGGGGGAGTAATGGGCATTGGACTGGTTAAGGGTGTCAGAACCGTCAACTTAAAGAAGCTTTACCAGATCTTCTATGCATGGGTGGGGACTCCTGCCATCTCCTTTACAATAACCTTCCTTATGTACCTTATGTTCAGCCGTGTTTAGTATACTGTAAACCTTCCAATTAATCTATATGAATTCCAAAAGATGATCCCAGAACACAGGTTCCTGATACATCAGTATCCCCAAAAGTATTTTAACTTGACACAAAAGATGAATTATAGATAATCAATAAAAGAGGTGAGGCAAGAGACTATTTAAAGGAGGTGCTTAAATGGCTAAGATTGATTTGATGGAGGTTCCAAAGAAGACCCTGGTTGATCTTTTAAAGATGTATTCTAAAAATGCTTTGAGTATTGATGGATTATGGTTCATCAATGTTGAGGAGAAGTTCGGTTTGGATACGGCTATTGAGATAGATACAATGGTGTGGGAGAGATATGGTGTGACAGAGGCGAGGAGGATAAAGAAGGTATTGAATATCACTGAGGAGGGTATCTCTGCCCTTGTTAAGGCCCTTAATTTTCAGATATGGATTCCCGGAATGGAATACGAGTTCCCCGAGGTTACAGAAAAGAGGGCAGTATTTAATGTGACAGATTGTACTGTCCAGAGGGCAAGGATAAGGGATAATAGACCGGAGTTTAAGTGCAAACCCGTTGGATTGGCACTATTTGCCCCTTTTGCAGAGACAATTGATCCTGGAATAAAGATGCGGTGTTTAGTCTGTCCCCCTGATGAGCATCCAGAAGACGTATGGTGCAGCTGGGAGTTCCAACTGGAAGGTAAATCCGGAGATAAGATCAATGAGGGTGGCAAAATTGATTATTCTGATCTTTCAGAACAGACACTGGTGGAACTGATAAGGATGTATTCCAGGAATGTAATCACTATAGACGGTCTGTGGTTCATCAATGTTGAGGAGAAGTTCGGTTTGGATACGGCTATTGAGATAGATACAATGGTGTGGGAGAGATATGGTGTGACAGAGGCGAGGAGGATAAAGAAGGTATTGAATATTACTGAGGAGGGTATACCTGCCCTTGTGAAGGCCCTTAATTTTCAAGTATGGGTTCCCGGAATGGAATACGAGTTCCCTGAGGTTACAGAGAAGAGTGTAGTATTCAATATTACGGATTGTACCCCGCAAAAGGCAAGGATAAGAGACAAGAGAGGAGAGTTTCCTTGTAAACCAGTGGGGGTAGCCCTGTTCAAAAAGTTTGCAGAAACAATAGACCCGAGACTGAAGATGAAGTGTTTGATATGTCCACCCGACCATCATCCGGAAGATGTATGGTGCAGCTGGAAGTTCCAGCTGGAAGAAGAGATATAGGTCACAATGAAATATTTCAAGACGGACTATATAGGACATTAATAAGTTTTGAGAAATTGTTGATGTTCATAGGATAGTAGCATTTTAACGAAATAACCTTTAAGGGGATTGCCTATGATTAGCATTCAACCAATGAAAGTTTTTATGGAGCCGAGATCAATTGCCATCATTGGTGTCAGCAGGGATACAGGGGAAGACTCATTCAATATCTTTGAGAATATACTGAACTATGGGTTCTCGGGAAAGGTTTACCCTGTAAATCCCGGCGTTGATCGGATTCTGGGAGTAAAAATCTATCCTAGCGTAGTTGATATCTCTGAGGAAATTGACCTTGCCGTGATAGCCAGCCCCAGGTCTACCGTTCTTAACATAGTGAGAGAGTGCGCTGAGAAGCATGTAAAGGGAATAGTTATAGTAGCTCAAGGCTTCGGTGACGGCGACGAGGGAGGCAAAGCGTTACAGGCAGAAATGATAGGTATAGCAAGGGAAGCTGGAGCAAGGATAATGGGTCCAAATAGCTTGGGAATAGCTAACTCCTTTTGTAATTTAAACACCTCTTTTGCCCAGGCGAAATTGGATAATGTCCCAGTAGGGATTATTTGTCAGAGTGGGCTTTTTTTTCCTGGCCCCCCAAGATTGGTATTGGCGGGAAAGGCCATCGATTTGGGTAATGCTTGTGATATTGATGTCTCTGATGGATTGGAATATTTTGAGACCGATCCAGATATCAAACTCATAGTACTCTATGTTGAAGGAATAAAGGAGGGGAGAAGGTTCGTTGAAGTAGCCAGCAGAGTTGCTAAGAAAAAGCCTATCCTTGCTTTAAAGTCTGGAAGAAGTGAGTATGGAAGGAAAGCAGCTGAGTCCCATACCGGCTCATTAGCAGGCAATGATGAGATTTACGATGCTGCTTTTAAGCAATGCGGGGTAATCAGGGCAATAGATATTGAGGAACTTGCTGATTTAACCAAAGCCTTCTCATCCTTGCCTCTTATAAAGGGAAGAAGGATTGGAATTATTTCTATGAGCGGGGCTGGCGGAGTTATAACTGCTGATGCTTGTCAGCGGAATAAACTTAAAGTGGCTGAATTATCACCGGGGACTCTCGTAGAAGTCAGGCGTCTCTTCCCCCCATGGCTGGCAATAAGCAATCCTTTTGATGCTTGGCCTGCCTTTCAGGTTTCAGGATACCCTTACAAAGAGGTGGTGAACAGGGCATTAAAACTTATGCTGTCTGACGAAGGAGTAGACGGCGTTGTTTTCATCTCTGGAATATTCGGCAAAGAAGAGTCATTTGATCCTTCATCAGCTATTATACAGGCTGTTAATACATTTAAAGACAAACCGGTTGTCTGCTGGCTCTATGGAAATTATGCTGACATAGCAGCGAAGTTGGAGGAAAGTGGTAAGTTAGGCGTTTTCCCCAGTTGTGAACGAGCTGTGAATGCATTGGCTCGACTCCGAGAATATGCCGAGTTCTTGGAAAGGAACCCCTCTCTCCTTCGTCCGGATTTTCTCAGTGGATTATAAACAGAGGAGAGGCAAGATCAGGTAAAAGGATAAAGATTTTAAAGGAGGCAGAAGATTATGACAAACAATAACAACGAAAATCCCTATTTTATCCGTTTAAAGAACATGGAAAAGACCACAAAATGGTTGAAGGAACAGAGGGCAAAAAAGGCAGTGGAGGCATTGAAGAAAAATGCATTTGAGGCGCAGTACGTTGACGATGAGGAGACTGCTCGTGTGGAGATTCTCAAACTGATTCCCAAAGAGGCGAAAGTGGGGGTAGGGGGTTCTATGACCATGAGGCAGATTGGAGTTTTGGATGTCCTTGAAGAGAAGGGTAATGTGATCTATGACCACTGGAAGCCCGGATTATCCCCGGAAGATGTATTAAAAATAAGAAAAGCCCACTTAACCTGCGATGTCTTTCTGACCAGTGCCAATGCTGTTACAATGGAAGGTATGCTGGTAAGTACAGATGGGGCAGGAAACAGGGTTGGGGCTATGATGTTTGGTCCTGGAAAGGTAATAATTGTGGCAGGAGCCAATAAGATTGTGAATGATCTGCATAGTGCCTTCAGACGCATTAAAGAGGTTGCTACCCCTCAAGTGGTTAAAGATATGGGTTTAGAGATTCCCTGTGCAGTTACCGGCTTTTGCAGTGATTGTAATTCTCCTATGCGGGCATGCAGGGCGACGGTTATCTTAGAGAGAAAACCCTTCTTTTCTGATATCCATGTCCTGATAGTAGGTAAGGATTTGGGATTTTAGGTGATTGACAGAAGAATCAAGCGGATTTTGATCATTAGAACGGGGGCAGTAGGTGATTTCATATTTACCCTGCCGTCCATCAGGGCCATACGCAAGCACTTCCCAGATGCCTATATAGAGGTGATGGGTTATTCAGAGAGGGCTATCCTTGCGAAGAATAGATATTATGCTGACAGGGTAAGTTCCATAGATCGCCATGGCATCTCATTATTCTGGGTCGAAGACAGTGAGTTGCCGGAGGACCTCAAAGAGTACTTTGGGAGTTTTGGGTTAATTGTCCTTTACAGTTATGATAAAGATGGAACCTTCTCAGACAATTTGCGAAGAACAGGGCATTTAAACGTAATTACTATTAAACCATTACCGCCCTCCAGAGACCATAGACATATAGTGGATTATTTCTTGGATTCTCTCAAGTCCTTTGGCATACAGAGCGATGATCCCATACCAAGGATATTCCCCGAAGAATCCAGCAGGGCTTATGCCATTAGATTCTTTCGGGATCACCACCTGGAATCTGGAAGGGATAGTTTTGTGATCGCCATTCATCCTGGCAGTGGCGGGCATAAAAAGAAGTGGCTAAAAGAACGTTTTGTATACGTGGCAGATTGGTCGGCTGATAAGTGCAACGCAGTGGTGCTGTTAATCTCCGGGCCAGCGGATACCGAGGCAGTTAATGATATATTAAAGGGTCTTAAAAAGGCTAAACCCATTTTGTTACAGGGGATTTCACTTGCCCAATTGGCGGCTATTATTGAGAGATGCCATTGTTTTTTGGGGGTTGATTCAGGTATAACGCATCTGTCAACTGCAGTGGGTACCCCTACTATTGCTGTCTTTGGACCCACGGATCCTGATATTTGGGGGCCGAGGGGGGATAATGTGTCTGTAGTTAGAAAGGAACTGGATTGTTCACCATGCACCAGGGAAGAATTGAGTCTATGTCAAAACCAGAGGTGTCTGCAACTCATTGGGGTTGAAGAGGTTATTGAGGAGATCGAGTTAGTGCTTGACTGTCATAACGTCTTTAATATATAATGTTTATCAAAACTGTTAAGAAGTAGCTTTCCCCTGCTTAACCCTTCGATTGGTGATGGAAAGCTACTTTTTATGTTTTTCAGTACAGACAATTTTATCGAGGTCTAATATGACTGAACAGAAGTTTGAAGATGCGGTGAAAAAGCTTGAGTCAATCGTAACCCGACTTGAGGATGGTGATATACCCCTTGAAGAATCCCTTAAACTCTTTGAGGAAGGGGTTAAACTTTCCAGATTTTGTGCAAAGAAATTGGATGAGGCAGAGAAAAAGGTTGAGATCCTTATTAAAGATAAGAACGGAAGGTTAAAACCTCAGCCTTTCGATGTAAAAGAGGAAGAGGGGGAAATTGACTAGAGGGGTAATTCTTTGGACTTAAGGATTTATCTTCAGGAAAAGAAGAGATTGATAGATGATGCATTGGAAAGATACGTGCCGTTTCAGGATGGGCATGCCTCAACTATTTACAAGGCTATGAGATACAGCCTCTTTGCCGGAGGGAAAAGGCTACGACCAATCCTGACCATTGCCTCTTCTGAGGCGGTAGGCGGATATACAGATTCTGTACTTCCTTTTGCATGCGCCATTGAGCTGATTCATACTTATTCACTTATCCACGATGATTTACCAGCCATGGATGACGATGATTACAGACGAGGGAGCCTTACCAATCATAAAGTTTATGGGGAGGCTGCTGCCATACTTGCAGGTGATGCCCTGCTAACAGAGGCTTTTCGATTAATGACAGATTCAAACACCATTTCCGGGATCGATCCCAATACCATTTTATATGTAATTAATGATATAGCCGATGCTGCCGGAGCATCCGGGATGGTGGGAGGACAGATGGAGGATGTGGAGTCAGAGGGAAAGGAGGTCGGTCTTCCCGAATTAGAGTATATCCACACCCATAAAACTGGAGCCCTTATCGCTTCTTCTGTCAGAACCGGTGCAAGGTTGGGCGGAGGAACGGAAGAGGAGATCGGGCTATTGTCCATGTATGGTTCAGCTATTGGGTTAGCCTTTCAGACTGTTGATGACATCTTAAATGTGGAAGGCGATGAGGCCCTTTTGGGCAAAAGCGTTGGGAGTGATGCAAACAAGAAAAAGGCAACCTATCCTGCGGTGTTGGGCATCGATGATTCAAAAAAGATTGCTAATGAGTTTATAGGTAAGGCTATTGGTTATCTGAGACAGTTTGATGATAAAGCAGAGCCCTTAAGGATGATTGCAAGGTATATTGGAGAAAGAAAGGCGTAGGGAGGGAAGACACTTTTTTATGGCCAGATTACTCGATAGGATTGACAGTCCTGCTGACATTAAGTCTTTTACTTTAGATGAATTGGTACAGCTTGCAGGTGAGATGAGAAAAGAGATTATCTCCGTTGTTTCCAAAAACGGCGGCCATCTTGCTTCAAGCCTTGGTACCGTGGAGCTGACTATTGCCCTTCACTATGTATTTAATGCCCCAAGGGATAAGCTCATCTGGGATGTGGGTCATCAGTCCTATGCTCATAAGATATTAACTGGCAGGAGAGACAGGTTTCATACCTTACGACAGTATGGAGGGATTTGCGCTTTTCCCAAAAGGGATGAGAGCCCTTACGATACCTTTGATGTTGGGCATAGCGGCACCTCAATCTCGGCGGCATTGGGGATGGCGGAGGCCAGATGCCTTAAGGGCGAAAAATACAGGGTTATAGCTGTCATCGGTGATGGTTCTATAGCTGCTGGATTGGCATTTGAGGGACTTAATCAGACAGGACATCGAGAAAAGGATATGATAGTTGTTCTCAACGACAATGAGATGTCCATTTCACCCAATGTAGGTGCCCTTTCATCTTACCTCAACCGTATCATGACGGGACAGCTCTTTACCAGGTTTCGGGCTGAGATGAAGAACTTTCTCAAAACAATCCCAGGCATTGGAGAGTCTGTGTTAAAACTGGTTAAACAGGCAGAGGAATCTTTTAAAGGTTTAATAATCCCAGGATTATTCTTTGAGGAGTTGGGATTCAGGTATGTAGGTCCAATTCAGGGGCATCGTCTGGACCATCTGATTGAAAATATGAAGAATGTTAAGAACCTGAAGGGGCCTGTTTTGGTTCATGTCATAACAACCAAGGGAAAAGGTTATCCTCCTGCGGAGAAGGACCCCATAAATTTCCATGGAGTTGGCTCCTTTGACGTGCAGACGGGTAAACCTTTAAAAGAGGGGGGGAACCCTTTCACCTATACTGAGGTTTTTGCTGATACCATAGTTAGATTGGGTAGAATGGATAAAAGAATAGTGGGAATAACTGCCGGAATGTCTTATGGAACGGGTCTTCAAAAATTTTCTGAAGAATTTCCAGACAGGTTTTATGATGTGGGGATAGCAGAGCAACATGGGGTGACCTTTGCTGCCGGTCTGGTAACAGGAGGCTTTATACCTGTAACAGCTATATATTCCACATTCTTACAGAGGGCATACGATCAGATTGTTCACGATGTATGTATGCAGAAATTGCCTGTTATTTTTGTACTTGACCGTGCCGGAATTGTTGGGGAGGATGGTCCTACCCACCATGGCCTGTTTGATTACTCCTTCCTGCGCCATATCCCCAATATTATAGTGATGGCGCCAAAAGACGAAAATGAACTTCAGCATATGCTTAAAACAGCTGTTGATTGTGGCAAACCTGTTTCAATAAGGTATCCTCGTGGTAAAGGGTATGGCGTAAAACTTGACACTGAATTAAAGGCATTAGAGATTGGCAGAGCAGAGGTTCTTACAGAAGGGAAAGATGTTTTGATTCTTGCAATAGGCTCTATGGTTTATCCTGCTCTAAATGCCGCCAGACGTCTTAGAGAAGAAAATATCGGAGTAACAGTAGTTAACAGCCGTTTTGTAAAACCCCTGGATGATGAGCTGATCATTACCCTTGCGAAGAAAATAAGGAAGGTTATTACAGTAGAAGAGAATATTCTTGATGGTGGCTTTGGTAGTGCAGTTTTAGAGCTTATGGAAAAGAACGGTCTTCATAACTTAAGGATAAAGCGTATAGGTATCCAGGATAAATTTATAGAGTGCGGTCCCCAAGAACTTCTTAGAAGCAGATATGGATTGGATGAAGTGGGCATTATCCGAACAGTTAAGAGTCTGCTGGATTGAGACCTTTGAAAAATGCCCAATTTGTCATTGCGAACGAAGTAAAGCAATCTCATAAGATGTTGATTATCAAAGAGATTGCCACGGCGTGCACACGCCTCGCAATGACTGAAAGCGAGTTTTTTAAAGGTCTAAAACTGTAAACGGAGAACCGTGAACGGTTACCTGTTTTAATACCTGACCGCTTTTATCCCTTTTTCTTTTAGAAAAGACGCGATATTTTTGTCCACATTGGCTTTTATGAGAAGGATTTTAGGCAGATCGTTTCCCTGAAGTAGAAAGCCAGGGATTGCAATTGTAATATTGTGGGGGTTTCCTTTTTGGGCAGTATCAAACTCGAATGTGGAAGATGAGAACTCTATACCAAGAAAGCCCAGCACCTTTGAAATTACTGATTCTGGGGCTTCATTTTTTTGCACTTCCAGAATCCTGAGTTTATTCTCGGCAAGCATCTCTGCTATGTCCTCGGGTAGGTCGTTAAGACTTATAATACAATCACGGGTTCCTCTCTTCAGGAATATATCTGCTGTAATTCCGACGTTAAAACCACTACTGCTTGTACTCGATAGAGGCAACTTTACACCTACCGTAAAGGGTTGATCTATCAAGGTTAAAAGAGCACGGATTAATACATTATTATTTGAGGAATCCAGGGAGATAATCTCTTCTTCCTCACCAGTGATAGCTTTTTTCTGATACTGCCCCTGTTCCTTCTTCGCATCTGAAAAGATATCTATAACCCTAACCCCGAAACTTTCAATGTAATCTTTGATTGTTAGGGGCACCTCTTTTTCTTTTCTGTCTATGATATTGACAACGTATACCCGATTTTTGAACAGGCTGTCTTTTTCTTTAAAGATTACCCAGTCTGACCATATCGTTGTGGTTATTTTGCCCTTTAATATCAAAGGCTTGTCTCCCCTGGTTATTGAGTAATGACCCGACAGGGTAAGAAGTCTGTTGAGGATAGATTCTATGCTCTCATACTTCTGGATATTTATAATTTTATAATCCTTCCAATTTGATTCTATCAGCTTTTCTATTTTTGCCGGTAATTGGTCCCCGACATCTATGATTACCTTCCCTCCACTTTTCATTTCCAGTATGGGAAAAGTTTCATTATCTAAGGTTAGCTCTCCCCCGCCAGGAATTGGAATATAATAATTACCTTTATCGATATAGTGGTCCCCGGTATTTTTAAAAATGGTTCGAATAAAATCCTTAATGCCTTCCAGTCCGGATTCAGTACGGAAAGGTATTGTCTTCTCTATTTTAACTGAAGCCGCTTTGTCCTTAGTTTCAGTAGGGATGGATGGATTTTTTTCTAGATTGGTTTCTTCAGCTATTGAAGGCTTAGCGGCTTTCTCTTCAACAAGTTTATTTTCCTTCTCTGAGATTGATTCATAAACCGGAACAAGTATCTTTTTGTGGACTATGAGCAGATTAGGGTCTTTGATGGTTGGATTTAACTTAAGGAACAGATTTATGTACTTCTTAAAGACCAGGTGTTTTGGCACTTTATATATATCCAATAAGATGCTTGAGAGATTCTGTCCGGGTTTTACTGTATGTTCCCTTATAGAGGAAGAAGCCTGTTGAGGGGATGAAGCTTCGCTCTCTTTTGTATCGGGATGATCTGCAACTTGCTCTGTTTCAGTTTCCACTTTAAGCGGTATAAAAATCTTTTGGCCGGGATAAATTTTATTTGCATCAGAAATTGAAGGGTTTAATCTTTTTATTACAGGGAAGAACTTCGACCTTTGATCCAAAGAAATTTTGTATCTATCCCTCAGTATCTTCCATAACCATTCTCCTTCTTTTATAATGTAAGGTTCATAATAGACTTTGAGGTTTTTATATTTTTTCACAGATACGGTGTTGGTAAGTGACAGATTTAAGTAGTCCTCTGTGTCTGTTGCTTCTCCTTTATAAAACGGCAAAAGGAAAAAGGTCAAAAGCAGGGTTATTAAGACTAAGACCTTTTTCATTTTCTTATCCTTCCATGGGATTAGGGTTTCAATTAAAGCCTTATACTTCAGGATTGACAGTTTGCAAAAATTATTTATTTCTTATATCAGATTAAATATTTTATGTCAAGTGGTGACAGGCTGTGGTAGTGCCTCACTTTGAAAAAAAATGAAAAATAACTCTATTAATTATTCTTGTATTTGGGAAGAAAATGGGTTAAGGTTCACAGAAATTATTCGGCAAGAATACAGTGGGAATAATTGTATTATTA
>JBFLWQ010000035.1 GCA_040757775.1 Thermodesulfobacteriota bacterium | reverse complement strand
TAGAGGCCAAACTCACCGAAAGCGAGCTGAGTCCATCGCTTCGTTTTTTTCGAAAAAAGTACGATCTTCCTGCGGTGCAGGTGGTGCGTTATTTACGCCAGGAGAGAATGGCAGGCGACATCCCCATTCGCCGGGCGCTTGATTTTTTGCGTGAATTGAAGATGTAGTACAAATACATCCTCAACCCCAAAGGAAAAGCAATATCTTCTTAATCTGTGAAATCTGCGTAATCTGCGGATTGATCTCTTCGGACATGGGAAAAAAGATAGGCATAATCAGGTTATGCAACGCAAGAAACAACGCCCCGACCGGTCTTGTCCGACATTAATTGACAAATAGAATACAAACGAATAAAATGGAGTAAAAATCTGACAAAAGGGGTGATAACCATGGCAAAAACGGTCACTATTCGTCTGGACGACCATACTTACGAATCGGTAAAAAAGGCTGCCGAGAGTGAAAAACGTCCTATTTCCAACTTCGTTGAGTATGCTACTCTGAAATACATTGAAGAAACGGCCTTTGTCGACGACTCCGAGATGCTGGAGATTATGAATAATCCGCAACTCCTTGAAAGGCTACGCACCGGTTCCAAACAGGCCAAGGAAAAGAGAGGCAATTTTGTTGCCTGAATACCGTGTCTTCGAGACAGACAATTTCAAAGAAAACATTGAAGCGATTTCCGCCGGCAATCCGGACCGTATGCAAAAGAAACTGGGCCAATTTGTGTACCCTCGTCTAAGGCAAGAACCTCATTACGGGCCTAATATTAAAAAGCTAAAAAACTGGCAGCCGAATACCTGGAGATATCGTGTTGGGAACTGGCGTTTTTTCTACGAAATTGACGAAAATGAAAAAGTCGTGCTTATGATTGCAGCATACCATCGTAAGGAAGCGTATCGCTAGTGTAGCTCGCCGTTGTCCATAAAAACTTGAAAAACGTCTTTTTGTGACCGCTTACTTCTTGCAATCCTGTGGCAACCAGGGAAACCGGACAAAGCAACGCCACGATCTCTTCGGACATTGAGAAAATGGAAAGGCATAATCAGGTTATGCAACGCAAGAAACAACGCCCCGACCGGTCTTGTCCTTTCATCTCTCATTGTTCTGTTCTCAATCTGTTCTTAATCTGTGAAATCTGCGTAATCTGCGGATAATTTCTTTATAAACCTCCATCGTCTGTTTGACCACTATCTCTTCCGAAAATTGAAGATACCCTGCAGCAAGCTGTGGGGTATCTCCGTATGTAAGGTAAAAAGCATGATATTCGCTCGCTAACCCCCGCCGCAAGCAGCGGGGAATGCGCTCGCTATGCATGTTCAGCTTCCACACGCCTAGGGCGCATCTACGACAATTTCCCGGCCACGAGTTCCCATTTTCTTCCTGAGTTCCGGGTCGTTGATTAGAATTTTAAGGGCATCGGCCAGAGACTTTGAGTTCAGCAGCACAGAAGCAGAAACAGCCATGCAGGCACATAGAGCGTAGTCGTCCCGTGGTCAGATTCTCTCTTCATCAGGTCCCGGGTCACAACTACGGCCGTATCGGACCCATACTTTCCTACGAAACCGTACAGGCCGCGCAGGTCCCGTCGCGATATGGAGTCCGTGTACTTTACCTCGATGGGGAAGGTTTTTCCCTCCGCTTCAAAAACCAGATCAACCTCGAATGTTTCACGGGCATAAAACAGGCGCCCGCTCTCCCGGCGTAAAAGGTGGCATGCCGCGGCACTTTCCACGAGCTGCCCTAGTTCCACAGACGCGAAAGCGTTGATAAGCCCAGGGTCCAATAGATGCACTTTCTCGGCGCTCCTGACGCTTTTTTCTACTGATCTGGCATACTTCGAAATGCGTTTTACAAGGAGCGCCTGTTCGAGATAACGAAGGTATTTTTCCGTATACTCCCGGCTCAAGCCCAGCGAGTTTGCGATGTTTGCTACGCTCAACACGTTGGCGGTGATGTCCGCTAGGTACAAAAACAACCGTTCCAGGACCTCCGGTTTTTTAATGTCATAGAGTTCCACTATGTCCCGGTAAATGACCTTTTCCACAATGTCTTCCCTGGCAATCCGCTTCCAGAGCAATTTCTCTTCGATCCCGAAGAGGTTCGGGAAACCGCCCCGTTCGATATATTCCTGAAACGTAATCCTGATTTCAGTGAGAGCAGGGATGAGGTCTGTGGTGTCCGGGAGATCGAAGGACGCAAACCGTTCCCGCATGCCATCGAGCGCCGTTTTCAGCCGTGCGTCCCGCAAGCGGTAACAGAGATATTCATACATGCTGAAAGGGTGCGCAGTTTCTTCCACGGTCCGCCCCGCCAGCGACTCCGACCCTTTCTTGATCAGACTCGCTGCCGAGCCTGACACCAGGAATTTAATCGGATATTTCCTATCGAAATATTTTTTTACGAAAAACTGCCAGTTCTCCAGAAACTGGACCTCGTCCATGAAAATATAGACCGGCCTCCCCTCCTTAATGACCCGTCGCGTTATCTCCTGGTACGCCTTGAGAATGTCGTCAAGGCCGGTCCTAAGCGTTATGTCATCAAAGGAAAGAAAGAGGACGTCGGTTCCGGGCGTCCCCTCCCGGATCAGCCTGTCTACAATCTGGTACAGAAGAGTTGTCTTACCAGTGCGGCGGGGCCCCTTGAGAACGATGATCCTGTCCAGCGATAAATACGAATAAAGTGTATTGATCAGGGGGCGCTGGTAATCCCTCAGCAAGGCCGGAGAAACTCTGTCAGTCTCCCACCAGGGGTTGTAAAAATACAGGCTTTCCTTGTTAACTTGGCTCATTCGTGTTGTTTTGTAGATATATCAGCAAGATAGGATGTTTTTGCAATAGTTGCAAATTAGACCTTACAATATTATGCCTTAGCTGTCAACTCCGGGCAAATTCCTTGATCCACCATCAAACTATTGACAGAGAGCAATGGATGATCTCCGATTACCAGGCAGCCGGGTTCAAATCCGAATGTCGAATATCGAAATCCGAAACAAATTCAAATGTCCAAATTCCCAATGTTCCAAACGACAGCAGCGCCGATTATTTTGGATTTGAATTTTGGTGATTCGATATTGTTTCGAGATTCGTGCTTCGGATTTCGGATTTGAAATCACGCTGCACAGCAGCTATGGTGTGTTTACGGTCAGGAGCTAACTCGTACGAAAATAGGCGGTGGATTTGGGAATTTGTCTATGGGCCGGCATGAATGTGGATGGATACCGGATTGAAGTTCCCCGCAGTCCGCGGCGGACGGGGAAAGAGTGTAGTGCGTCATTCCGCCCCCCGTTCTCTGTAACTTTTTCCCTAACCCCAACTAATTCGTGTCCCATTCGTGACATTCGTGGCCAGAGTTCCTTAATCTGTAAAATCCGTGTAATCTGTGGATATTAATCTGCGGATTCAAGCCGTATCAATCGCAGCAATGGTTTATTTCCTTTATCCATATCTTCCCGAAACTCGATCTGATTTTTTTCCGCGCCTTAGCGCCTTTGCGTGAGATATTTAATCTGTGTCATCTGCGTAATCTGCGGATAATTTCTTTATAAACCTCCATTGTCTGTCTAACCACGATCTCTTCTGAAAATTCAGCTTCCACAATTTCCCGACCACGCGCCCCCATCTTTCTCCTGAGTTCCGGGTTTTCAATTAGAATCTTGAGGGCATCGGCCAAAGACTTTGAATCACGCGGAGGAACCAAAAGACCATTTTCGTTATGACGGACAATTTCCCGACAACCCGGCACATCCGTGGCCACAATAGCACGGCCACAAGAGGCAGCTTCAAGCAATACTTTCGGGAGACCTTCTCTGTACGAGGGCAAGACTACAATATTAGATTGCGCAAATACTTCCGGCATATCTTCTCTATGCCCCCACCATTCCACCACACCACTTCGTCGCCATTCGTCCAATCGGGCTACCAGCACTGCTGCTGGGTTGCCTGGATCACTATCCCCCACCAAGACAAAGCGGGCCGCAATACCTTGTTCCCGTAACCACCGCGCCGCCTCTACGAATTCTCCGATTCCCTTGTCCCAAAGCATACGCGCCGCTAAAATCACTACCGGGGCACCTTCGGGTTCTGGTCTGGATGCAAACACATTCGGATTTACACCAGCGCCACGAATCAGCGTTGCGCGTTTAGGACTTACGAGGCCACTATCCGCCAACATTCGTAGGTCATCCGGATTTTCAAAAATCACGCAGCTGTTTACAGGATTCAAGAGTAAGCGGTAGGCAAGAATAACGAATGGGCGAAATAAGTTAGCTTGCCATTGTTTTGAGCTAAACACATATCCCATACCAACTGGGGCGTTTATTATAAATGGAACGCGGGCAACGAGTGCCGCAATACTACCATACAGTATCGGTTTTAGTGCCACATGATGTACAATGTCCGGTCGTTCTGACTTGTAGATGCGTATCAATTCCCAGATTATCCGCAGTTCCCCCCAGGGATTCATTCTGCGGCGCAGCAAGTTAACGGGGACTAGCTTGAGCCCATGCGAGATAACCTTATCGCCATGGTTCTGCACCCGGGTCATTACAGTCACATGGTAACCCTGTTGGCGTGCTGCAATAGCCCGCTTTAAAAAATGAGAACAGAAAAACCAATCCTCGGTAACAACAAAAATGATTTTGATTGGCTTATTCAACTTACGGATAACTAAAGTTGGTCTTCTTGAGATTTGGGCTACAGGGCAACGGTCGCTGAAAATCGAACCACACCTGAAACATCGATAATCTTACTGAACTTTCCCCTTTTTAGCGGACACACCGAAGAACTAATTCTATTTAATGACAAGGAGGTGTGTTCATGGTCAAAAAGCATAGATACTATGACAAAGAATTCAAAAGAGAAGCGGTCCAGTTAGTAGTGGAAGAGGGGTGCAAAGCTGCCGAGGTGGAGCGGAACCTTGGGATTAGCAAGAGTACTGTTTCCCGGTGGGTTCGAGAGATGAGGGAGGATCCAGAGCAAGCCTTTCCACACAAAGGGCTCCTCAAGCCACAGGATGAAGATATCCGGTCTCTTAGACTACAGGAGAATTCTTAATGAAAATGAAGTTGTAATCGCTTTAATAAACTCGGCGAACAGTCCGGGAAACTCTACCGTCCGATTCAAATATTTAACCAGCGAAGGGAGAGGCCTAGACGACAGAAAGCCTACGAAACCACGCATAGGGATTTGTAGATATTTAGAGTTTTCTCGGCCATTGTATCAAGAGAAAAATGTCTATTTACCCAGGATGGTCCTTCCATACCATATTTATTGCGCAGTGTTTCACTAGAGAACTTATGTATAAGTTCACAAAGCGCTACCTCATTACCTACATCAAAAAGCTCACCTGTTTTCCCTTCGGCAACCACTTCCGGGATAGGCCCAACCCTGCTTGCTACGACAGGTGTACCCGCAGCCATGGCCTCCAGCAAGACCAACCCCAACCCTTCATACAAGGAAGGGAGTACAAACAGATCCAAGGCATTCATCACAACAGGAATATCTTTGCGAAATCCTGCCCAAATTACCTTTTGGGCAATTCCTAGTTTATGGGTCAATCGTTTCAGCTTCTGCTCAAGTTCGCCACGCCCAACGACTAAGAGTCTCGCCGACTTCTGATATTCATTATCAAAACGAGCAAAAGCTTTAATTAAAGTATGCAGTGACTTTTGCTTCGTGAGCCTTGCCACAGTACCCACGAGATAGGCATCTTTAGGGATACCAAGCTGTCGTTTAAGATTTGTTACTCGATACCCCTCAACGCTCTGATAGGGGCCGATATCCAAACCGTAATAGATCGTCGACACCTTATCACTTGGCACACGATAAGGTGGTTTTTGAACAAATTGTGAAACTGCTTTGGCAATAGCAATGACATTATCCGCACGCCTTATCACCCAGCGCCCGAGCAAGCCATCAAAAGGATACTTGCAGAATGGCTCAATATTATGCTTAGACACGATAAGTGGAATGGACTTACCTAGCAACGCAAGTCGGGTATAAAGTTCTGCCGGCGGCATGTGGGCATGGACGATATCATGATGTTCCACGGATAGAACTTTTCTTAGGCGAATAATGGGCGATATCTCACCAAAATGTTTCAGTTTGAGCGGATAAACAGTTGCTCCAAGTGATTCCAGTCTTTGCCTCCAGTATCCGTCACCCTTCAGATAAGCTACAGAGACGTCCAGTCCTCTTTCAATTTGCAGCTTAACAAGGTCATACAAATGATTTTCTGCACCTCCACGATTGATAGAGGTTATAACGTGCAATACCTTACATCTTGACATTGAGTTGCCCCTAACCTACTCTACCACTTCACCTTCCATTTCCTCAACTCTTGGATTAGGATTTACAATCTTAACTTCTTTCTTTTCCATTTACATTTCTCCTTCCCGCCCTACTCTAAATTATTGGGGGGAAGTGTCTCACTTACATTAGCACAGAGGGTTTTAGCTCTTCTACTAGACAATCGAAAGACGATAAGAATAACAATAACTATATAAATAGAGTAAACATTTGCATTTAAAAAATCTCCCCTTTGTTGCAAAAATAACCCCGGCAGGCAAACACCATAAAAAGCAAGGTAAGCTTGGCTCTTGCATTGCAAAAAGAGCTTATACATATACCGACATATAATGCCAAGCAGAAGGTATGCAAAAGGTACACTTAGATACCAGAAGTTAGCAATTAGCTCACCTACCGGCGGTACGGCCCATCCGACATTAACGTTTTCATACGAGGGGCCATAATAGTCCAATACGAGAATTCTTCCTAGCCCTCGAACTTCTGGCCATATAAACTTTAGAATGGGCAAAAAAACCAATAAAGATTTTCCAAGCAACAAATTCCATTGATCCGCATAAGTTTCAATTGCAAAGAGAATAACAGAATAATCCTCAGGATTGAATACATCCAATGTTGCTACTCTGAAAATTACCTCTGTAAATGTTTCAGGGGCAATAAGCCTTTCCAGAGATAAAGAGGCACCTATACCATCCGGTCTTTGGAATATTTTGACAAACACATTCATAAACATAGCAATAGGATACATAATACATAGAAGAAGTATTACCTTGAAAGGTGCCCGCTGAACAGGAGCTCCTCTGTTGAAGTACCAGTATAAGAGAGAGAAGAGAGGGAAGATTACAGCAAAATTAGTTACAGAGATTGTAAAAAAAACTACACCTCCTAAAACAACCATGGAAACCCATCGTTTAATTGATTTCAACCCTCTCGTATAGACCGCAAGAAGATAAATTGATAAAACTGACGCGGGGATAACCAAGTAAGCAACTGGAGCAAGCAAAAAAGGTGATATATCCAACATCCTTTTTATTGCGATGTATTGTGCAGAAACCCCGATAATAGCCAAAATCAGTGTTAGTCGGATAAGCTTATTAAAATCAACCCTGCATTGACTAACTATACTACATGCTGGCTTGAAAGTAAGGCGAAAAGGTGCTATCGAGTAACCAAGCAAAAATGAAATAACAGCAACTAAAATAGAAAGACAAGCTTTGATATGGGTAGCTTCCGAGAATTCTATTGCAAAAAATTCAAACCCCAGTATTTTGTCAAGACCAAGCACAGTGCCAAGTTGAGAGATAATAACCCAATGAAACATGCCATATAATACATAAACCCTTGGGTCAAAGAGTTCTCTTCTTATTAGAACAAGAAAAACAAGGGTTGAAAGCACGATTACAGATGTCAAAATGGCAAGTATAGAACTCAGTGAAAAAAATATATCAGATGTAAACATAAGAGAAAAGTTAACTCCTCTTGAAGTATCCTTTCAATTCGGAGCAATATATAATTCTGAGAGTTAGCATTTTACCGGCAATAAAAATCTAAGAAGCGGGCTCATCTTTCCAAGCAATTTATATAATAACTCATACATTGTTTTATCCAACTGTAACCATAATTTCAAAGCTAATAACAATGACAAGGAGTATGATCCGATTTGGAAAAAAACTGACCAATATCCTAGATGTTTTGTTAATAGCCAGATGCAGATTCCGGATGCAACAGCAAAGATAGTTGATCTCATAAGGCCTTGGGGAATTAAGTCAAATGAGAATATTCCTGCACGATATGCAAGCCCAATAACACCAAAACCCGTTACTAGTTTTACTAAACCCTGAGCAATAACTATTGCAATCAACCCGAGCTTATAAGTTACATATATTGCAAGTATCGCCAATATTGCTTGAACTGTATTTAGAATAATAATTTGCCCATATTTTCCTTTGGTTATCAGACTTGAAACTAAAACAAAACGAACCCATGAGTCAAAAAATGCCGGGATCAAAATCAATAGTGCTAAGGGAATTGCATCTCTATATATGTCTCCGAATAGCAATGGCAAGCCAGATGGTACAAAAATTAACACTGCCCCTACAACAGGCAAAAATAACAACATTGAGAGTTTAGTCACTTTTCCAGCAGCTGCATCGAATGCCTCATCATTAGATAGGGAATTATTCAAGTACGGAAGAATCATATTTGACATTGGGAGACCTGCTATAGATAAGGCCTTTTGAATTACATCATTTGCCACAGCTAAAAAGGCAAGTTCATGGCGTCCGTAGACTGGAGCTAATATTAGTAACAAAAAAGACCCTCCACCCATGGCAGATGTTACCTTATCAAACACCGTCACCAATCCATGATTATTAGAGGACATCACAATACCTTTGGGTAAAGGGCTCCGTTCAGACTTAAATATCGACCACGCTTTTATGTGGTACCATACATTCTCTACCATCGAAACTAATACCAATACGACAGATAGGGCAATGAGAGTAGGCATAAATAAGGCAACAACTGCAATAGAAAGTGTTCGCAATATAGTGAATACATGTGATGATAAAAGCGCCACCTCATGATTGAAAGTCCCGAGCAATCCATAGTAGGCTATAATTCCAGAAAGATTTACAAAAACAATCAGAGATACTGCTATAAATACTGTTGGATTCCAAGTAACAAGAGATAATCCAGCCCACTTTGCCCAGAGTGGTCCAAAATACTGTAAAGCAAATACCATTACTATGCCCACAAAACAATATCGCCCAATAACACTTAAATAGAAAGTGCCTCGGCTTTGTGTCTGCTCAGCACTCTTTAAGTATCGCATAAATCCGATGCTACCACCAGCTTCTCCAAATAATCGTAACCACGTTACCAATGCGAGAAAGGTAACATATTCCGTATAAAGTGCTGGCTCAAGGGTGCGGACAACAATAACCATGCCAAACAGTGATACTAAAACTCCCATGGGTCCCAAGATTGCATTTGTACGGGCTGCGTAAATGATTTTACTCATATCGATTATCGCTTATTGCAAAGCTTTTACTACAATTAACGTTTAAATTTTTTAACTATATCAGTTGCTGCTTCTATTACCCTATAAACATCCTCATCTGTCATTTTAGGATAAACGGGAAGTGATACTACTCTCTTAAACTCATTGGTAGCAACAGGGAGCATATCTGGTGTCAATTGATAACGGTCGCGCCAATAAGGATGAAGGTGTAAGGGGATAAAATGGACAGAGCAACCAATACCACGGGCACTCATCTCTTCAATGAAGCGGTCACGATCAATTGTTAAAGTTTCAAGGTTTAATCGGAGCACATAAAGATGCCATGAATGTGTCTCAGTTGGGTTTATATGCGCCGGGACTTGCAGTTGAGAAAATTGAGAAAAAGCAGCAGAGTATGCGTTTGCAATCTCCTCTCGCCTGTCCTGAAATTTCATAGCTTTTTTTAATTGCTGCAAGCCTATAGCAGAAGCGATATCAGATAAATTGTACTTGAAGCCTGGAGCTACTACTTCATAATACCAACTAGGCTTATTTGAAGTGTACCGGTTCCAAACATCTCTGTTTATACCATGCAATCTCATCAGTCGTATCCTATCAGCTATCTCCTCATCCTCTGTCGTGACCATTCCTCCTTCACCTGTTGCTATTGTCTTAGTAACATAAAAGCTAAAAACAGTAGCATCTGCAACTGTTCCTATGATGCGATGTTTTATATTTGAATTACTGGCAGACCGCGAAGTAACAGTAGCTGGAAATGCGTGAGCAGCATCTTCTACTACTCGCAAGTCTCTTGTTGTTGCTAAATCCATAATTGCTTGCATATCGCAGGCTTGTCCACCGAAATGAACAGGCAATATGGCGCGAATTTTATCTAACCTCCTATTATGCTTATCAATTTGCTCAGCTATTCTTTCAGGATCTATATTAAGGGTATACGGATCAATATCAACAAAGATAGGATGCGCGTCCAAATAACGTATGACCTCGGCTGTAGCTGTAAATGTCCAAGCCGTAGTAATTACCCTCTCATCACGTTGGAGGCCTATTGCCTCCAACGCAAGGTGTAAGCCTGCTGTTGCAGAATTAACAGCAAGGGCATAAGATGCACCAATTACCTTGGCAAACTCAACTTCAAAAGCGTGGGTTTTCGGACCTGTGGTTAACCACCCGCCTTTCAGAGTATCAATAACCTCTGCAATTTCTTCGTCTTCTATTTGTGGCAAAGCAAAAGGTAAATAATTCTTTGTCATATCTTTGAATCTAACCTTGCTTTCGTTATTTTCTTATATTGAATTAATCAACTGAGCATGACTATAAGGCCAGATACTCTAAATTCCATTCACTTCTTTAGAATAAACATATGATGGATTGGGTTTGACGGGATACGGTAGTGTTTTTCTACTACAAGTCCAGTATTAGCAATTTCACTTGCGATCTTACTTAAATGCATACCCAATCTTCCAATTTCCCAATGGTGATCTTTTGGTCCTATGGGAGGTAGAAGTCGTCGGTTTCTTAGTCTAGGAAAGCTTAATATCCTTCTAAAACTTTTATCGATTGAAAATAAACGTACATCAACGCTCAAAAACCAACGAACATCGGGCACACTAAAAAGCACCCATTTTTTAGAAACTCTAGCCATTTCTTGCAAACCAATTCTAAATTCTGTAAACGGCAGATGTTCCATCACTTCAAATCCCACTACACAATCATATTTATTGCTTTCGCATGGTATTGCCGTCACACTTCCAATATACTTTGGATTTGAGCTTGAGGAGATATCCAAAGTTTCTACCTTAATTTTTCTCTTAGTTAAATAATCTCTAAGAAAATTACTCCCCGGCCCAATTTCAAGAACTATTCCATCTTTGGTTATTTTAATAATCTCTTGTAGTTGATACCAATACGATCCAAATCTTCCTTCATAATCATAGCCTTTTTCAAAATAAATGGAATTTACCATTTAACTTTCTCTACCTTTACGCCTTCTTAGATCATAATCAAAGGGATTTCTAATACAATAAACTTAAGATCGCATATATAGTATTCGAGCAGGATTACCTGCTATGACTGCATTTTCAGAATAAGTTTTAGTTACTATACTTCCCGCGCCAACTACAGTACCTGAACTTATATCAGCTAAAATAACAGAATGAGCACCGATCCATATATTACTACCAATTTTCAACTGTCTCTTAGCTCCCTGCTGCAAACGTATAGGTACTCGCAAGTCTGAGAAAGAGTGTTGTCTTCCTCCACTTGATAGAACTACGCGACTGCCCATAATTACATCATCTCCCATTAATATCCAACCGACCCAATTAGCAACGCCTAATGTACAGTTATTACCAATCTCAGAGTCTCTCGTGCGAATTGCCGCAAGCCAATCTACTGTCAATTTTCTCCCACAAGATTTCAAGGTATTTTCATACCAAACTCTTCGCAATAAAATCCCAGACAAACCAGGTATCAAGGAGAGGATCTGACTTGGTGCAGTAAAACTGCTATATTCCGAAAAAGGTAATTTTGACCATATAAAAAAGGGCAATAGCAAAATAAATGCTGCCCCCTTCAGCAATTTAATAAATGTCTTTTTCACTCCTTATGTTTAGCTTCTCGCTAAGTAAAATAATATACTTTTGAGTTTTTGTATAAGACTATCCAATGAGTGATTAAATTTTGCCACTTCCTCGACTCTCATAGATAATTCTTTTCTTTCCTTTTCACTTAGATTCACCATCCAGTCCAAGCCCGATCTAACAGAGTCGGGAGATGGACTAACATAACATTCGGGAAAGCCGTTTCTCTCAGCAATAGAATAAAAAGCGTCGTTACTGCTCAATACAGGACAGCCGCATGCCATAGCTTCTATAATTGCTTTATCCAGACTACCTGTTGCACTCAAGCTAATAAATACATCGGCTTGCTTCAGCGATTGAGCAATCTCTATCTGATCTAAACGTCCTAACAAACTTATTCTTCCACATTTATTCAGTTCAAGTACGCGCTTCACAAAAGCTTTTTCATATGCGCGTTCAATATCCGTTGTTGCAGTCCCTATTATGGTCAGTTCCCAAGATTTCCCATCTGGAATGATCCAGCCTCTCAAGGCTTCAACTAAAATATCAAGGCCTTTTACAGGAGAAATACGCCCAACAGATATGATCCGGAAAGTTGAATTTTCACTGAGACCTGATGGAGTAAAAAGATTTGTATCAATTCCATGCCCCAAAAATTCGACTTTGTCTGAGGGCAATCTGAAACTCTCGGGAGTCGGACTGATAATTTTGTCAACTAAAAAATGCGCTATACGTAAGCCAAAAGGTACTGCACCGTGTGCATACCACAGCACATTTCTAATGCGGTAAACTTTAGCAATCGGCCAAAATAAAACGGCAAAAATATGTATCATATGAGTGAAAGCAATATCAACACGTCGCAATCTTAATATGCTTAAAACAATAGTATAGAATTTCCAAATGCGGCTAAGTTTTGAATATCCTCTCTCGCGTCCCACTGACCAGACTGAAACATTTTCAGGCAGATCATGTTTTCCCTCATACATTGTCACAATATCTATATGATCAAAATAGTGAGCAAGCTCTTTGACCCATTTTAAAGCAAAAGCAAGTGTTACGTGTTCAGAATCAGTAGCTAAATTAAACAGCAAAAGATTCACTTCTGTCCGCCAACCGCATAGTTGAAAAGGTGCCTCAATTTTTCCATTACTGACTCTTTTGTCACGATTGACATCATGTGTCTTTGACCGTATCGTCCCATATCTTTCAACACATTCATATCCTGGCACATTTCATTTAACGCAAGTGCAAATGCTTCAACATCACCAACCGGAACTACTCGACCAGATTTCCCATCTTCAATTACCTCTCTGGCTCCCGCAGTATCTGTAGTCAGTACAGGAGTCCCAGCTAATAAGGATTCAGTCAGAACACGGGCAGAACTCTCAACGTTTGATGCTAAAAGCACCAAGTCAGCGGCTTGATAAATTGCGGGTATTTTTTCATTTGGGATACGACCTAGCCATTTAACCTTTCCTGGTACCAATTTTGAAACTTTATACTCAAGCTCGTGTCGTAGACTTCCGTCACCAGCTATAACCAGCCTTGCACCTGGTAAATTTTCTGTCACTCTGCTAAATGCTTCTAAAAGCATAGGAATATTTTTTTCTTTTTCAAGACGAAAAACGCCAAGCAATAGCGGTCCTATTGAACCATCGAGCAAATCCTCTCTCACCCTTAGGATATTTCCTGTAGAGCTAGATAAAAGAGCAGCATTTGTAATCAAAAAGGGAATAAATACAACCTTATTAAACCCTATCGATTTAAGCCGATTTGTTACGGCCTGGCTATCTGTTCTAATTATCGCAGCTTGCTTTAACACTCTTTTGCCTACCATATTAGCAATTTTATTGAGAGTATTCTCTTTTAGCCAGACTGGATTTCCAATCTCATCACTAAAAACACCTGCTACTAATGGAATCTTAAAACGACGTGATAGAAAAAGACCAGCCATTCCTGAAAGAAACGGTTCTTGCACTTGGATTAGATCAAATGGCCTCCTCATCAATATATGTGACGCTATTCTGATAGCCTTAAGTGGAAATAAACTCCAATGTGGCACAACACATGGAATAACTTTAACCTCTCCTGAACCTAACACTACTGGCTCCTTAGAAAGGACATTAGAGTTTTTTACATAATTGATTATTACTATTTTGGCAGGCAGTTCTTTAGCATAAAGTAATTGACGTATTTGAGACTCGCTGCAAAGTGATGGATCCATTAAATAGCGGTCCAGCCCTATGTTCAGAATACGTAAGGGTGGTTTTGGGGAATGAGTCATTTCTCTGCTTCAATAAAATAGCCTAGGGGGAATCTTTCTGATGAATTATAATCTCTTATAAGCGCTAAGATCACTTCCAGAAAGCCACATATGAGCGTTGAAACTGTTGCGAGGAAACGATACTTAAGCCCAATTTGTAATAAATCTGCTATAACCCAGAAGAATCCTCCAACAGGCGTTATATTTACCTTGATAAACCCAGCATTGGTAAGGATACGAATTAATGCACTTTTAGTGTAACGAAAGAAATCATCAATCAGAAATGACTGACCTTGATAAGTATGATAACTCATTAAAAAGGGAACAAAGACTATTGCTTTACCATTCGGTTTTAAAATTCGGTGCATTTCATCTATAACAAGCTGGTAATTAAAAACGTGCTCAAGAGTATTAAATAACAATACAGTGTCTGCAATATTACTGGTTATAGGGAGAGGGTCCTCTAAGTTTCCAACAAAAGATGGCTTTGCTTCTACAAGCATATCCATATTAAAGAAATTTCCATCAATATCAATTATATCTAAATAGCTTGGATGACCACCGCCTCCTAAATCAATTATAGTACCTTTCAGCAATTTATTTTCAGCTATCAGTACATTCATCATTGCTCTCGTAATGGATTTCCCGCGCCAAATCCATGCCAAGACATCTAAAATTTTAATTTTTTCCATAAGACCCTGTGAGATAATTTTTTTATTTCCACGCTCGTTATTTGGGCCTTATGAAAAAGACCTTTCTTAGTTTTTTTCAAGTAAATTATCTCCTACTGCACGTTCACCCAAATCAATATGATAAAATATGGTATGTGCTGCAAAATTTGGAAATGCTCTTTGGAGGACCTTCTCTAATGATGATAATAGTAAAAAGTTTGATGTTTTCCCAAAAAATACCCGTACCTTGTAACTGCCTGCTTTATATCTAATAAATTTGATAGCATTGAGGTAAGAGGTGAGCCACCTATGCCTATCTAAGGTTTTATTGAGCGGCAAACTATACTTACCGCTCAACTCTTTTCCAAAAAGGAATTTTATTCTGTACCGCCAATAGTATATGTTCGGCAGTGTTATTATTACCTCATTCTTTGCTACTCTTAGAATTTCATCCATTAGGGAATGAATATTTTCTACATGTTCCAATACATCAAGAGCAAAAATTACATCAAAAGATTTATCTTCAAATGGAATCCCTTGCTCCAAATTCCACCCTTTAACTTCTTCGCCATCTTTAAAATCTATGCCTTGATAAATTGTATCTTTTGGTAAATACTTTTTTAAAAGCTTATCTCGACTGCCTAAATCGAGCACCCTCTTATTTTGATGCCTCATTAGACAGACGGCCTCATAAGGTCTTAAATTCATAAAATCGGTTTTAGATCTCAAAAACTTGCTTCATTCTCGAAAACAGATAGGACCACTCAAACTCTTTAGCTAATTTAACTTCCTTGAAGTCGAGAGATCTTTTAATATCCTCCCTGAAATTATCTCCAAGAACGATGCCGCTCGCCGATCTATCTACAACTTCTCGCGAGCCTTCCAAATCAGAAATAAGAGAGGGAACTCCAGCAGCAGCCGCTTCAAGAAGGACATGAGGCAAGCCCTCATGTTCCGAATTCAAGATAAAAACATCTGACGCTTTGAATAAGGTGGGAATATCTTCATGTTCAACTTTCCCCAAAAAGATTGCCCTGTTCTGTATTCCCAATTGCACTGTGATCCTCTTGAGATTTGCCATCTCAGGTCCCTCTCCTGCAATCACATAGTAGTAAGAGTCATCAAGCGATTGCAGTCGCACTAAAATATCGTCAATTCTCTTCAATGCGAGCAATCGTGCAATAGTTAATAGAATCGTTTTATCCTTCGGGATCCCGAATAAAGCCCTTGCCTCCTCTTTTGTCAGATTTGAGCGATATTTTTCAGCATCTATCGCGTTATGGATAACTTCAACCCTATCTTTGTCGATCCCCCATCCTGTTATAATTTTCTTGAGACAGTTACTCGGGGTTACAATAAGGTTTGCTTGTGAAGCATAAAATTTTTGTATAAACTTAACAATATTTACAACCTTAGATGATCGGTAGCTTTGAAATTCATTAATCCCCATATTTTTGACATAGCCGTGACGCTGAGAAAATTCCCACGCAAACTCACCTGCAACTTTCAATATTATTTTCTTCCTTAAAAACACATTAGCTAATACAGCAGGAAATCCGTAATCATTTACGAACCAAATATCAGCTTTTCGACCATGAATAAAACATCTTATGGTGAATAAAAATAACCTTATAATTATTGGCCACGATCTGGAAGTCTTTACAACCTTGAAGGGATAGGTTGCGTTGTCTTCACCATAAGTAATCACCGTGATCTCAGCTAAATCGTAATTAGTAAAATCACTTAACAATTTCATTAAATAGGTTGAGGGGCCGCCGATATCGGGATAAAAAATCCCGCTTATAACCGTTATCTTTTTTTTATATCTCATTGTTTACTTCTTAATCCAATTTCGAATTATACTAATATATTTAATAGGACGCTCAATGAATATGGTAGTAAAGATTGCTTTCAAATACTGCATTTTTCGTTTACTTTTGTATAATGCCTTTAAATAGTTTGGATTAAGTGTGAAATCTATAAATGTTCTAAAATTATCGAACCTCGCCTTTGTCTTTATCCTGAGCTTTGATAAGTCTAAGTCATGCTCTGCCATATGGAATCTTGGATCTATAACTTTAAAATAAAGATCCGGATGGGTTAATAGTCTATATTCATCTCTCGTAAGGGGCGGCTTCACATATTGCTCATATATTTCGGTGCCAGGGAAGGGAACCGTCAATCCCAAGCCAATTCCCGTTGGACGTGTCTTCTTTAAGAGATTCATGGTTAATTCAACATCTTCACGCGTCTCGCCGGGGGTATTAAACATTATATTGGCGAATGTTCTCATTCTGTATTTTTTACATAACTCAAAAGCCTTTATCGTCTGTTCCACAGTGACGCCCTTTTTCATGCGTTTCAAAGCAGCATCAGAGCCTGACTCAACTCCAAAATCTATTTGGATGCAACCTACTTCTTTGAGCATTCTAATAATGTCTTCATTAATTAGATTTACACGTGTTTCCATACCCCAGGATACTTGCATGTTTCGCTCTTCTAAACCTTGGGCAAACTCTACAACTCTCGATTTATCAAGGCAAAAAGTGTCATCCTGTATATAAAATGCATCTATATTATACTGCTCTATTAGACCCTCAATTTCATCTAATACTTTGGGAATCGGTCTATATCTAACTTTCTTTGCCCGATTACCACAAAAGGTGCAGCGGAAAGGACAGCCAATTGTAGTGAAGACATGAATTCCAGAAGCAAATAACGATCTGATAATGCCTCTATGAGGCTGCATGTAGTATTCCATATCCAACTGGGGGTAATCCGGGTTCGGCATTTCCCCTAAATTTTTGAAAGTTGCAACCCCTTGGGAAATGATCTCTCCCCTTTCGTTTACATAGGTTAGTCCCTCTATTCCGAGAAGATCTTTATTGGAATTAAGGTTATTGATAATCTCTACTAAAGGCTGTTGTCCATCTCCTGAAACAACTATATCTATAGGCGAACCATCAAAAAAGAAATCTTGCGGCCTTATGTTTGCGTGCACCCCGCCGACAATTATCGTACAATCCAGCTGACTTTTTATGACATTTGAGAGGTTAATTACTTCCCAGAAATCTGTGGTAAAGCATGTGATGCCTATATACTTTGGCTTATGCTTTAATATCTCTTCTACTATTTTCCCTCTGACGATATCTATCTGAGCTATATAGAGAGAGATGTTGGGTTTACCAAATTTAACATCGATTATTTTGCAATGAATATTTTCTCTCGTGAGCCATCCATGAAGATATAACAGACTTACGGGCACCGTCATTGTAGATGCCCTTGATGGAGGGGCAATTAAACAAATATCTATACGTTCGGTTGTTATCATAAATTACCTTTTCCCGATAAACCTTCTGACAAATTATTGCGGTGCATCTACAAATTTATTTGGGAGGAGGGGGCGTCCAAGCATGTCCATGGGGACGTTGTTTCTCACGTTGCATAAATTGATCTAGTTCATTTGGTTTCTCTGGTTTGTTTGGTTTCTCTAGTTTTTCTTGTTGATCTGTTATTCTGGTTTATTTGGTCTATTTGGTTTATCACCGATTTTCGCAGAAGCATTCTCCTTGAGATTTGAAAAAGATTTCATGGGTGTCAATCAAAAATAGGGTAATAAAAAAAGCATGTTATAAATATCTCTTGTCGAGAAGTCTCTGCGAAATCTTAT